>NZ_JBXWPD010000005.1:0-272908 GCF_059611225.1 Ruegeria sp. CDSA246
TGTCTCGTCCGGGCAAACCAAGCTGGGCACTGACCAAATAGACCAATAGCGCTGAACCAAAGACTGCTTTGCCGCGCATGAGTGTTATGCCCAAGGCATTAAGCAGCTTGCTCATTCGGCACATGTTTGCATCGCGGTTCGGGAAGCTGGCCCATAGTCTTGGAAACTCCCCGGTCGACCGTGAGTTGTTTCCGATTTTCTTTCCAACGGGGAAGGCGGCGCATTGGGAATGCCAGCAACTGACGGAGATTGGGCAACCCTTGGATTTGAATGGCCGCCTAAAGAGCGATTTTGTCTAAAGCATCGCGACGACCTACGAGGCCGCCGCCATCTCCATAAACAGGACGATGATACTTGTGTCCAAGGATGTCGGCGCGTATCCGGTCGTCTACGCCTGCGTGTAAAAGCGCATCTTCAACGTAGTGTCTTAAACTATAAGCAGTGTGGCGCGGCGTTTCCTTCAAGCCATTGTTCCCCATGTATTTGTTGACTAACGCTGACCAACCCGAAGCTTTGCGGACGTATTTCTGGATGCCGCCACGCGCTACTAATCGTCGCGCGGCCTCTAGGGACGCGCCCAGTAGCGGAATTTCGCGCCGTGTATGTGCAACTTTCAACTCGCGCCCATTGGGGGCAATTCTGATAAAAGGTATGTTTTCTTGAATACAGAAGTCCTCAAGGGGTGCGTCCGTGACCTCGGAGGGCCTTAGGCCAGTGTTGATCATGACCAGCAGGATATCGGCTGCCTCTGAATTTAAACCGTCAAACGCTCCTTTCGCCAATAGTCGGTCCTGAAGCCATTCTCGGCTGAAAGATGGGCGTTGTATCTCCTTTGCGCCGTCCAGAGCCAACTTGGAAAACGGGTTTTCAAGATGGGTCGCGGTTAGCTCACACCAGGTTCCCCAAATCTCTGCCAAGTGCCCAAAGTCCTTGTTAGCAGTTTGTGCTGCCAGGCCATCAGTCTCGATGCGTTTCGACCACCAATTCCGAAACTTCAACGCATCTGAGCGTGTGATTTGATCAATCGGCGGTGAATGGGATGGGAACACGACCGAGACGAAGTTCCTGACTGCCCGCTCTTTGGACAATTTCCAACGGCGCTTTTGCGCGTCTGATTTACTCAAGTGACGGGTTTTAGTTAGGTCGATGTACTCATTGAGGACACTCTCGAGATCAGGGCGAGTGACCGGCACAGTCCCAAGAACGGCTCGGACTACTTCGGGTGTTTCAAGCTTTTTAGGTGTGCCAAGGGAATTTAGTCGACCAACGATTTCTTCAATTGGCGAACTAAGTAGGGTGTTCAGTGCGCGATATTGAAAACCTCGCACTCCAGCAAGTTTCTTTGCCGACTCGTAGTGCGCGCGGGCCGTGCCGCTATCACCAGCGGCCAGAGCTTCCCATTCCGCCATTCGTGCGACCTCAATTTGGGCAGCTTTAGCCAATGCCTCAGCTTTGCTGTCTGTATGAAGGGCTTGTCGCACCTGGGTGATCGGTTGTCCATCTTGGCCGCGAACAAGTCCTTTGAAACGCTTGGGAACGCGCTTCACCCAATAGTAACGCCCTCGGGCATTGACGATCCCCATTGCAATCCTCTCGCGCGCTCCGTTAAACGGTTCGATTTAGTCTCTGTTGCGGGATTTCTGACGACAGTCAATTGAATTTTTGAGTAACTAACTGGAAAAAATAAGTAAATTTTTCGAGCGAGCTTTGTTTCGGTCCGATTTTGGAGGCGAGTACCGGAATCGAACCGGTGTACACGGATTTGCAATCCGCTGCGTCACCACTCCGCCAACTCGCCTTTTCAAGTAAAATCAAATACTTGCCGTGGTGTGACCGGCGTTTTAGCAGCTTTCGACAGGAGCGTCCAGAGGGGGGAGCGCAAATTTCAGGGTCGGGTGCAAACTTAGTCTTCCGTTGCGACGTTGTATCTTGTGAAGATTGGAAAGTTTCCGTGTCTGGGCCGTTGCTGGTTTTTCAAGGATGTGGCAGAACTCAATCACCCAAGGGAACAAGATGAGCGATCCAATGACAGATTTCGCAGCCCGCCGCCGAACGATGGTCGATACCCAGATACGTCCTTCTGATGTTACGAAGTTTCCCATCATAGACGCGATGCTTACCGTCAAGCGCGAGAATTTCGTGCCGGATGCACAGCGCGAGGCCGCCTATGTCGAGGGATTGATCGAGCTGGGTGACGGGCGCTGCATGCTGGAGCCGCGGACCCTGGCTAAGATGCTGGACATATTGAACATTTCCACCGACGAGTCGGTTTTGGATATTGCTCCGGCCTTGGGGTATTCGACCGCTGTGGCTGCGCGCATGGCACAGCTGGTTGTCGCCGTAGAGGAAGACGAGAGCCTTGCGGCCGAATCCCAGTCCATTCTGATGGAGGCGGAGGCAGACAATGCGATTGTCCATGTCGGTCCGCTTGGGCTGGGTGCCCCTGAACATGGACCCTATGACGTGATCATGATCCAAGGCGGCGTTGAACAGGTTCCCGATGCTTTGATCGCACAGCTTAAGGATCATGGGCGAATTGCCTGCCTTTTTGTCCAGGGTGCGCTGGGGGTCGTCCGTATCGGCCATAAATCAGGGGGTCGTGTGACCTGGCGGGATGCGTTTAACGCCAATGCACCGATTTTGCAGACATTTTCCAAAAATCGTGTATTTTCGCTATAGTTTGACAGCTGATTTTTCTGCCGCCTTGATTAGTTTAACGCAAACGCGCAAACTATAGGCAGAGCAGGGTAAATTCGATTTGAGAGGATTTCGTTATGGGTTCTATGGCGGGAGGGAAGCTGGTCAAAGCGCTGGCGCTGACTGCAGGGGTCGCACTTAGCTTTGTGCCGGGACGGGCCGTTTGGGCCGACAATATAACTGACGCATTCATTGGCGCTTACAATACCAGCGGTTTGTTGGAACAAAACCGCGCCTTGTTGCGTGCAGCAGACGAAGACGTGGCAATCGCGTTGTCGGCGCTTCGACCGATCATCAACTGGACGGTTGCAATTAGCCACGACTACACGCGTCGCGAAGTCAACAATGTGGTGACAAGACCCGACCCGAACAACTTCTTCACGGGGCTGACCCTCAGCCAGTTGCTCTACGATGGTGGGGCTGCTGTTCTGGGCAAGCAATCGGCGCAAGAAACGGTGCTGTCCACTAGGCAGACCCTTATTGATATCGAACAACAGGTTCTGTTCCGCGGAGCCAATGCTTATCTCGAAGTTCTTTTGCAGGAAGAAACCGTACAGATTCGCCTGAACAACGTCGACGTATCGGCCGAAGAACTGCGCGCATCGCAGGACCGGTTCGATGTAGGCGAGGTCACGCGTACGGACGTTGCGCTGTCACAAGCCCAGCTTGCAAGCTCGCAAGCTGATCTGGCTGTTGCGCGCGGTAACCTCGATACGGCACAGGCGGAATATGTGAATGCCGTTGGCAAATCGCCCGGACGCACGGCCGGTCAACCGAGCCTGCCAAACCTGCCAAACTCGGAACCGCAGGCCGTCAGCCTTGCGCAGCGTAATCACCCGGCCATTCTTTCGGCTCAGCACCAGGTGCGTGCCTTCGATCTGATCGTGGCGCAGCAGCGCGCCAACCTGGGTCCGAATGTCAGCCTGAATGCCGATGCCGGTATCACCGAGAGCTATGACAACGACGACAACACCAGAGACGGCACGGTTTCGTTGAATTTCAACCAGCCGATTTATGCTGGTGGCCGTTTGGCCGCAAGCGTGCGCCGCGCCATGGCCACACGGGATGCATCGCGTGCCAACCTGTTGAATGTGCAAAAAGATATCACTCAGGGTGTGACCGAAGCCTATGCCCGTTTCCAGGCGGCATCTGCAAGCCTGCGGGCATCAAGCGAACGGGTGCGCGCATCGAAGGTGGCGTTTGACGGTATTCGCGAAGAGGCCACTTTGGGTGCACGGACCACGCTGGATGTTTTGAACGCCCAGCAGGATCTGCTGGATGCGCAGCTGGCCGAAGTCGCGTCGCGGATCGAGCGTTCGCGCGCCGCCTACCAGCTGTTGCAGGCACAGGGTCTGCTGACTGCAGAACGTCTGGGGCTGGCGGTGCAGATCTATGATCCGACGCTGTATTATAACCTGGTCAAGAAAGCGCCGGCTCAGGTCAGCAGACAAAGCAAGGACCTGGATCGCGTTCTCAAAGCACTGCGCCGCGACTAAGAGCCAATACTATCTGTTGTGACGCCCGGCTTGTTTGGCTACACTCAATCCTGAGGATAGAGCGGTAGAGAACAATGACGGAAAAAGTCGTGAACGGCAGAGTAGAGGACGTGCTGTCCTCGATCAAACGGCTGGTCGGTGAAAGAGGTGAGCAAACCTCTGAACCCACGCCTTCAATCGCCCGCAAGCCCGGGCGATTGGTGCTTACCGATGCATTGCGAGTCGGCGGAACGTCCAGCATTCAAGACAGCCCGGAGATTGAAGCCGAAGCCAAAGCAGGCTACACGGCCGACGCGTCGGTCAAGCCGATGCTTTTGCGCGCGTGCGACATTGTAAATCGTGAAGATCCCGCCAACAAAGAACAAGCCGCGCCAGAGCCGCCCAAAAACCCGACCAACAGCCTGAGCGCAAAGATCGAAGCCCTAGAGGCGGCGATTGCACGCACTGAGGACCAGTGGGAGCCGGACGGCGACAGCGAAGACGAGTACTCCGGTACTCCGGCGAAAGCCCTTGAATTCAGCGCACGCAAAGAATTTTCGGATACCGGGGGAAAGAAAGCCGAACCCACTCAGGCAAAGGCTAAAGAAGCTGTGGCAACGACCAAGGCAACTTTCATTCGCGACCCCGAGGTGATCACCGCACCACCTGCTCACCCTGTCGAAGCAGCAGCGGAAGATTCTGCGATAGCTGGCATAAGCGAAGACGCATTGCGCAAAATGATCGCCGAAGTTGTTCGTGAAGAATTGCAGGGTGTTTTGGGCGAACGCATCACCCGCAACGTCCGCAAGATGGTTCGGCGCGAAATCTACAAGGCCCTGGCCGAGCAGGACCTCGAGTAGCGCTCAGGCCCTTTGGGGCGCTTCTGCAAGCGCCAGCAGGCGGTCCAGATCCATATTCCGTTCAAGGTGATCCGCCAGCGCGTCCAGCGTCTCTTCGACTCCGTCTTCATAGGCCAAGTCCGAGGTCACGCCCAACTGCGACAGGTAAGACGCGCGGAATGCGTCCGAGCTGAAGATACCGTGCAGGTAACTGCCGCGGATACGACCAGAGGCGTTTGCAGCACCTTCTGGCCGCCCCTCGACCTCTAGCCAAGCGCGGGCGCAATCAGGGCCTTCGGTACGGCCCATGTGGATTTCGTAGCCCGACACCGGTTCTCCTCCGTTAAGGGCGCGGGCTGAAGTGAGCGTTACCTGTTTCTTCCCTGCCATCACGGTCTCAACATCCAGCAGGCCCAACCCTTCCACAGTCCCCGGTTGTCCGTCGACGCCATCCGGATCAGCGATCGTCTTGCCCAGCATTTGATAGCCGCCGCACAGGCCCAGAACATGGCCGCCCCGGCGGACATGGGCATATAGGTCGATGTCCCAGCCCTGCGCCCGGAAGTAAGCCAGATCACCGATGGTGGATTTGCTGCCGGGCAGCAGTACCAAATCGGCATCACCGGGAAGGGGGCGTCCTGCTGGCACGATTTCGACCGAGACACCGGGTTCGGCAGACAGCGGATCGAGGTCGTCAAAATTGGCCATGCGTTCCAACTGCGGAACTACCACCTTGCAGGCCCCGCCAGAGTGGGACCGGATATCCATCATATCCTCGGCCGGTAGTTTCCACGCATCATGGAACCAGGGAACGACGCCGAGACAGGGCCATCCGGTACGTGCAGCGATTTCATCGCGACCTTCGTCGAAAAGGGATACGTCGCCCTTGAACCGATTGACGGCAAAACCCCGGATCATCTCAAGATCGCCTGCATCCAATACCGCCTGGGTGCCCACGATCTGGGCAATGACCCCCCCGCGGTGAATATCACCTACCAGAATAACCGGTACGCCTGCAGCGCGCGCAAATCCCATATTGGCGATGTCACCCTTGCGCAGGTTGGTTTCGGCCGGGCTGCCCGCACCTTCGATCAGGACAAGATCCGCGTCACTGCACAAGCGGTCAAAGCTTTCAAGTGCCGCGCCCAGCAGTTTGGTTTTATCCTTGCGGTAATCGCCCGCTTTCATCGTGCCCGCGCGTTGGCCTTGTACGATGATCTGAGCGCCAGTGTCGGTTTCCGGTTTCAGCAGAATCGGGTTCATGTCCGTATGCGTCGCACGCCGCGCCGCCAACGCTTGCAAAGCCTGTGCGCGCCCGATCTCTCCGCCATTTTCGGTGACGGCGGCATTGTTCGACATGTTCTGTGGTTTGAACGGTGCAACGCGCAACCCGCGCCGGGTAAAAGCCCGCGCCAGACCGGCCACTAGAACCGATTTCCCAACATTGCTGCCGGTGCCCTGAATCATGATGGACCGAACCATGGCCTGTCTCCTATGTTGACGCGCAGATGACCTGATTTGCGGGCAAAGGAAAAGCCAAAGTTGAACACGCCAGCGCATCTTTTGATCGGAGCTGCCGCCTTTGCCCGCCCAGCCCAAGGACGTATCCTGTGGGCCGCTCTGTTGGGTTCGCTATTGCCGGACCTGTTACTCTATGTGATGGCAGGTACATCCCTTTTCGTGCTTGGGATAGCCCCAAGCGTGGTCTTCGATCAGCTCTACTTTTCTGACGGCTGGCAGACAGTGTTTGCGATCGACAATTCCTTTGTCCTTTGGGGGCTTGCCTTGCTTGTTGGAGTGTGGATGCGCTGGAAGGTCTGGACCGTTGGGGTGTCCGCCGGGTTGCTGCATCTTTCAATGGATTTTCTGTTGCATGCCGGGGACGGGCGGCCGCAGTTCTGGCCATTCAGTAATTGGGTGTTTCACAGCCCCGTCAGCTATTGGGACAGCACGCATCACGCCTTATGGGTGGCACCAATTTCGGCCGTGCTTTGTGTCGCGTGTTACGCCGTTTTGTGGCGTCGCGGCATGTCCATCTGGGCGAAAACGTTCTTTGCCGCGCTGCTGATGGCCGAACTGTGGGTCGCGCGGCAGTGGCTGTTGTTCTTTTGATTGATGGCATAAGAAAAGCGCGCTCACAGCTAGGGAGCGCGCTTTTTCATGCGAAAGTCACCTTGGATCAGGCGGCTTCTGCTTGTTGGGCCGCGTTGCGACGTTCGCTTTCTTCACGCGACAGTGCAACCGAGGTGCGTACACCACGTCCAACGAACTCCATCAGTCCGCCAACAACGCGCTCATTCGGGTCGATACCCGCGCACGACAGTACTTCGCGACCATCACGAGAACGCGCCCAACGGGCGATTTGTTCCGGGCCATTGCCATACTTCTTGTCGTCGGCAATAGCGTCATCCAGCGCAGCCAGTACGACGGCCGCGAAAAGTTTGCGTGCACGATTGCCTTGCTCGTTATTAAAGGCAGTGCCGTCAACGAAATCTCTCATCTCGTCTTCCTTGTTGTTCTTGCTCTTGCATTTTCGGCGTGACGGTTCTTATGACCGATTAAGTGCGATTCGGATACACTTAAAATGCATAGTTGCGTTGCGTCATTTGCATAGCTTGCTGCAAGTGCAGCACTAGGTCTCGTCATCTTGTCAGGTGTGTTCCCGCCAGATATAGGAGCGGGAACTGACGCATCAACCGTTTGTGAAGGATTTAAGTCATGCCCAAGATAAATGGGAACGAAATTCGCCCCGGAAATGTGCTTGAGCATAACGGCGGGCTGTGGGCCGCAGTCAAAGTTGACCACGTAAAGCCCGGTAAAGGCGGCGCTTTTGCGCAGGTCGAACTGCGCAATCTGCGCAATGGCTCGAAGTTGAACGAGCGGTTCCGCTCGGCTGACAAAGTGGAACGCGTGCGTCTTGAACAGAAAGATCAGCAGTTTCTGTACGAATCTGACGGCATGTTGGTGTTCATGGATTCCGAGACATATGAGCAGATCGAACTACCGGCAGAACTGCTGGGCGAACGCCGCCCGTTTCTGCAGGACGGCATGACAATTGTCGTCGAATTTTATGAAAGCGAGGCTCTGAACGCTACGGTGCCTCAGAAAGTGACCTGCAAGATCGTTGAGACCGAGCCTGTGGTCAAAGGTCAGACCGCCGCGAATTCGTTCAAGCCAGCCATTCTGGACAACGGTGTCAAAGTCATGGTGCCGCCATTTGTCGGCCAGGATGAGATGATCGTGGTGAACACCGAAACCATGGATTATTCCGAGCGCGCCTAACCACGCGTTTGCCAGAGTAAAGAAAAACCGCGTGGACCCGTGCCGCGCGGTTTTTTTTGTCAGTTGCCCCGTCTGATTTGGCGATACCGTTCGGGGTTGGGGCCAAACAGTTCAAGCATCAGTTCATACTTGATGCGATTGGCGCTGACCTGCCGGTAAAAGGCGATCAGGAATGCTGTGGGCCCCTGAATGCGGCTGAGGCCGCTTGTGGCGGCGACAACAGTGCCGACATCCGTTTTCCCGTTCAGAACCAAATAGCCACCCAGCATCAGCACGCCAACGGTTCCCGCTCCGTTTATGACGCTCAACAGAAACTTGGCAGAAAGTTTCCAGATGAACATCCTGCGCCGCGTTTCGTAGATATCGTCGAACTGCGCCTCAACCTCGCGCGCGACTTCGTTGATCCGCTCGACATTCAGCTTATCGTTGGCTCCGCGTAATATCCGGACACGTTCGGCGACAAACACGTTCACCTTGCGTTGGGATACCAGCACGATGATGATCTGCGGCACGATCATCGAAAAGGCGATCATGCCCAGCCCCGGTTGCGTTGACGAGATATAGCCGATCACACTGATCAACGTGCCGATCTGAACGACCGGGTCCGAGAAAGCGCCGCCCGCGAATTTCCCCAGCTCTTCTGCCTCGGCTGAAATCGCCGTGGTCATCGTGCCCTTGCGCATCGTTTCGCCCGAGACATTGATATCTGAGGCGCGCAGTAGCAGCCTTTGGCGGATCATGCGGATCAGGTCTTCGCCCAACGTTCCTGCGCGATAGCTCAAAAGCCACTTTAGGGCGAGGCTGAGTAAGATGACCGACATCATTCCGGCACCCAGGTAGATCAGCTTGTCCGTAGTTACGTCGGCTGAGGTCAGGTGGTTGATGATGTCGCGCTGAAACTCCAGCGGAACTGCAGCCAGACCCGCGATCGCGATGGACAGAACGATGAGGATGATCTGCCGTCCGGCGCTGGCGCGCCAGATTGCCCTGTATAGCTGGAACATACGTGCATCCGGATTGCTGAATTCAAACCAGTGTGACAGCGCACTTGGCTATGTTCAAACCACGCCAATTCAGTCAGCTGGTCAGCCGTGCCGGTTCGGCAACACGTTAAGTGTCCAACTGTATGGTGGCGTCACCAGCCTGCATGTCGTCACCTACGCGGTCCAATCGCAAATAGGCGATCCCGCGGCCATTGGATTGGGTGAACAATGTACCGGCCGGTTTTCCGCCAGAAGTAATTGCAGTTCCAACTGGTGCTGAACCACTGACGCTGACGCCACGCAAGCCTTTGCGCAGCTCGGTCTTGTGTTTCATCCTCGCGGTGACTTCTTGCCCGACATAGCAGCCTTTCTTGAAGTCCACGCCGTTTAGCGTCTCGAACCCGGCCTCAAGGATATAGCTGTCGGGGGTCAGTTCGATGCCGGTTTCCGGAATGCAGTGTCGCACGCGAATTGCATCCCAATCTGTATCGTCGTCGTTTTCCGCACCCGCAGTATAGGCCCGCCACCCCATGTCTGGATGGCGCGGGTCGGGTAGGGCACCTTCGGGGGCAGGGCCAGTACCGCGCTGCAGGTTCAGGCCACTGTCTTCGATGCTGACATCTGCACGCAGTTTGTACATGCCCAACCGTTTGGCAAATCCATCGGCAAGGATTTCGGCAACATCCAGTAAAACCGCGTCGCCCTCGCGCTTCAGGAAGAAGTCCGCCAAGTATTTGCCTTGTGGGGTCAGCAGAGCGGCGTAGACCAGCCCATTGTCTAATCCTGCGATGTCGTTGGTGATCAACCCTTGAAGAAAGCTGTCGGTGTCCGAGCCGCTCAGGCGCAATATACGGCGGTTGGGCATCTGGGTTGTCCTCGTCTTTTCCTCGGACCTCGTGATATAGGGGTTTCCGCTGCCATGACCAGAGGGTTTCCGCCGTGCCTGCGCCGATTAGCATCGTTATCCCGACCCTGAATTCGGAAGGAACCCTTCCCGCGACCCTTGCGGCCTTGATGGAAGGCCTGCATGCGGGGCTGATCCGCGAATTGATCGTCTCGGACGGTGGGTCGACTGATCTGACTTTAAAGATTGCGGATGAGGCCGGTGCTGAGATCGTGACCGGGCCACCTTCGCGCGGGGGGCAATTGGCCAGAGGATGCGCAGCAACCAAAGGGGACTGGCTGCTTGTTTTGCATGCCGACACAGTTTTGCAAGCAGGGTGGGTTAAGGTTGTAGTCGACCATCTTTTCACCGGAACCCCGGCTGCTTTTCGCTTGGCGTTTCGGGCGTCAGGCTTTGCGCCGGCATGGGTGGCGGGTTGGGCCAATCTGCGCAGTCGCCTGTTTGGCCTGCCATATGGCGATCAGGGCCTGTTGGTCCCGAGTGAGATGTATCGAAAGGCGGGGGGCTTTCCCGATCAACCCTTGATGGAGGACGTCGCTTTGGTCCGCAGCTTGCGCGGCATCACCTTGCTGCCCAGCCGGGCAGTTACGAGCGCGGATCGCTATGAGCGTGCGGGCTGGTTGCGTCGGGGAGGGCGGAACCTGTGGACTCTGACGCGGTATTTTCTGGGGGCAGATCCTGCGAAGCTGGCGCAGGACTATCGGCGCTGAGCGACGCGCGCAGCTCGACCACGGACTTGCCCAGCCGGAACGGCGCTGCGAAACTGACCAGACATAACGCGATGATCTGCAGCACAAGTATGTGCGCATTGTCTTGCAGGTATTCCCATTCGTCCTTCAACTTGCCGACCTGTTCCACCAGATCATCATAGCTTTGCGCCAGGATCAGATAGTCACCGGCAATCGCGGGAACCTTGCGGCGCATGTTGTCGATCGCGGCCTGTGTTATGTCGTCCAGAGTGGTAAAGACTAGGAACTGATCGATGTTGAACGCATCAGCCTTGTCGGCCATTGCGCGCATTTCGTCCTGTTCGTCTTTTGCCTGACTGCCAAACAAAAAATGCAGCCCCTGCAGTGGCGCGACCTCATTTGTGACTGCGATGAACAATGGCAGGTCGGCATTGCTGGCGGTTGAGGCCGACAGGAATTCAACCTTTTCGCACAGAATAGCAGTATCCGGGTCAAAGGCCGGGTCGCAGAACCGCAGGCGGAACCGCGCGGCATCGCGGTCAAAGGCCAGCCCGGCGGCGTAAGCCACGTCTATCTGGCGGTCCAGTCGCGAGCTATCCGAAGTGTAAAGCCCGGCCAAAACCGCGACCAGCGCGCCAACGCCACCCAGTACAACCCAGACGAGGTCCGCGAGTTTCCAGGCGCGATGCCCGGCGGGTTTACGGAAAAGAAAGGCGGTGCCAATCAATCCAATCAGAAAGAACAGGATCAAAAGCGGTAGTTGGTTTTGGGTCACGAAACTCATGCCTTCAAAGTGACGGCCTGCTATGCGGCTGGCAACACTCCTCACGCTCAGTTGTTCCGTTTGGGTGGTAAAAAGCCGTTATGAGCCCGAGCTTTGGCCGAATTTCCGGAACAGTTTGGTGCGGTCAAAGGCCTGTTCCAGCTCATCTGTGCGCTCTTTAACCGAATCCCACAGCCTTTCCTGTACTTCGGCGATGACGCATTCCATCAAAACCAGAATGGCTGCCATTGAATCCCACGCCGACGGCACGGCAATACGCGCCGCAAAGGTGTGTTTGGCCAGCCGATGAATGGGTGAGCGCCACTGATCGGTGAACAGAACAATTTCAGCCTCGCGTTCATGGCACAGCTGGCCGATCAGTAGGGACGCGTTTTCATATCGGCGAACATCCAGTGCGACCAGCACATCGTCTTTGCGTACGTCCAGCAAATCGTGTGTCCACGATGCCGCAACGGGAAGCAGCCGCACGTCGGGGCGGATCATCTGCAGGTGCAGGTACAGGTATTGGGCCAACGTGCCGGTAATGCGTCCACCGGTGATAAAGATGCGCCGGTTGGGGTCACATAACAAGTTGCAGAAACTGTCGAATTCGTCTGGATCAACCTCATCAATCGTGCGTTTTTGATTGGCGAGTGTCTGTTGGGAATACCGGTTCAGGATATGCTCTTCAGGCAGATCGTTTTGCCACAAGTCACGTTTGGCGACCGGCCCCGAGATCATTTCTTTCACTTCGCCCCGCAGGGCGGCCTGAAACTGCGGGTAACCTTGAAACCCGGTCTTTTGCAGCATCCGCGCGACTGTCGTGGTGGACACCGAGGCCGCGCTGGCCAGTTCGGTGATGCTGCCGAGACCGGCCATAGGGTAGTCGTCCAGCAATACACTTACCAGTTGACGCTCGGATGGGGTCATCTTGTCTTTGTGGGCCAGCAGCCTGTCCGTCACCCGCACGCGGCGTTCCTCCTGCATCTTTTCGATCTTAGTGTGAATAATTTTTCAGCAATATCAAGAGTGGTGAAATTTATACAGGAAAAATATTGACAGGTTAAGGTCTCTTGTGGAAATTTTTCCACACGCATCTTAATTGGAATCGCAAGGCGGTATTTTGGACTTCGGAACAGTCGTTCACACGGACACAGTGGATGGTCCCCTTTCGGTAATGCTGGTCTGCGAACACGCGTCCAGCCGCATTCCCGCGTTTTTGGGGGATATGGGTTTGCCTGTGGGCGCGCTGCAAAGCCACATCGCGTGGGATCCCGGGGCATTGGCTGTGGCCAAGCTGATGGCGGCACGCCTGTCGGCACCTCTGGTGTATGGCGGGGTGTCCCGGCTGGTCTATGACTGCAATCGCCCGCCTGAAGCCGCAGGGGCCATGCCGGCGCGCAGCGAGGACTATCAAATCCCAGCGAATGTCGATCTGTCCGAGGAAGAGCGTGAAGGCAGGATTGAGAGCATCTACCAGCCCTTCCGCAAGGCACTGTCTGACCTGATCTCCCAAAATGGGGATACGCTTGAACTTATGGTGACGGTCCACAGCTTTACACCAGTCTACCATGGTCAGACGCGTGAGGTGGAACTGGGCATATTACACGGGGTGGATGACCGGTTCGCCCGGGCAATGATGACGACAGCACCCGCCGACCAAACCTATGAGACTCGCTTGAATGAGCCGTATTCGGCGGCGGACGGGGTTGCCCATACACTTGACGCGCAGGCGCTGCCGAACGGGCTATTGAACGTCATGATCGAGATCCGCAATGACCTGATACAAACGCCCGAGCAGCAGGAGGCTATGGCCGATTGCCTGGTTTCCTGGATCGCGCGGACCCTTGCAGATTTTCAGAAAGGGGGCGCGGCGTGATCAAAGCGATGGCGTCATATGTGCGGGTCGTCGATGCGGTGAATTACCGGATCGGGCGGGTCATGATGTGGGGCCTGTTTGTCATGATGGGCATCCTGCTGTGGTCCTCGATCTCAAAAACGTTTTTCGTGCCATCGCATTGGACGCTGGAAATGGCGCAGTTTGCGATGGTGACCTATTACATTATGGGCGGACCGTATTCGATCCAGCTGGGATCGAACGTCCGAATGGACCTGTTTTATCACAACTGGAGCCCGCACCGGAAAGCCTGGTTCGATGCCTTCACCGTTCTGCTGCTGATCTTCTACCTGGGGGTATTGTTTTATGGCGGGCTTGGGTCGACGGCCTACAGCCTTGGCTATTGGGGCGATGAACCGGTCTCCTACTTTTTTGGACTGTTGACAGGCAGTGAGGAAATTGGCCGGCTTGAACGCTCATCAACAGCGTGGCGGCCGTATATCTGGCCAGTAAAAACCATCATGGTGTTCGGCTTCTTCCTGATGCTGCTGCAGGCGATATCGGAATTCTTCAAAGACATAGCCCGGATCAACGGGCAGGAAATCGGGGTCGTGCGGGCATGAGCCAGGAATATATCGCCATCTTCATGTTCGCATTGATGATGCTGATGCTGTTCACAGGTCAGCGGGTCTTTGGCGCGATTGGCGCGGTGGCTACCATTGCCGCGCTGGCGCTTTGGGGCACAGGCGGGCAGGACATCACGTTCTCGGCCGCGATGAAGCTGATGAAATGGTATCCGCTGCTGACACTGCCGATGTTCATTTTCATGGGCTATGTGCTCAGCGAAAGCCGGCTGGCGGATGACCTGTACAAGATGTTCCACGTCTGGATGGGGCCCATCAATGGTGGTCTGGCCATCGGCACTATCGGGTTGATGGTGCTGGTCTCGGCCATGAACGGCCTCAGCGTTGCGGGTATGGCCATTGGTGCGACCATTGCGCTGCCGGAACTGCTTCGGCGCGGCTACGACAAGACGATGGTGACCGGGGTCATTCAGGCGGGTTCTAGTCTTGGTATTCTGGTTCCACCCTCGGTGGTTCTGGTCCTCTATGCGATGATCGCGCGGCAACCTGTCGGGCAACTGTGGCTGGCGGGGATTATCCCGGGTCTTCTGATGGCCGCGATGTTCATTCTGTACATCTGGATTCGCTGCCGCATTCAGCCCGAGCTGGGACCCGCAATGGAAGACGCGCATGAGGTGCCATGGGCCGAAAAAATCAGGCTGTTGGGAGCAGGGGCGCTGCCGCTGATAATCTTCGCGGCGATGATGGTACCGTTTGTGAATGGTTGGACCTCGCTGGTGGAAAGCTCGGCGATCGGAGCGCTGACCGCTCTGGCTGTGTCCGTCATCAAGCGCCGCATGACTTGGAAGATTTTCGAAGACTGCACCAAGCAGACGTTGGCCATTTCCTGCATGTTCATGTGGATTATTCTGGCCGCGCTGGGCTTTGGGGCCGTATTTGACGGTCTCGGCGCGGTGAAAGCCATCGACAACCTATTCACAGACCAGCTGGGCCTGTCACCCTGGATGATCCTGATCCTGATGCAGCTAAGCTTTATCGTCATGGGCACGTTCCTGGACGATACAGCAATGCTGGTCATCGTGGCACCGCTGTATGTCCCGCTGGTCGGCGAGTTGGGCTTTGATCTGATCTGGTACGGGGTGCTTTATACGATCACGACGCAGATCGCCTATATGACGCCGCCCTTTGGCTATAACCTGTTCCTGATGCGCGCGATGGCCCCGCCAGAGATCACCCTGCGGGACATCTATGGTTCGATCTTTCCTTTTGTCGCGGTGATGGTGCTGGCGCTGACAATCATCATGATTTTCCCGGAAATCGCTCTGTGGTTGCCCGGGTATGTCTATGGAAACTAATAAGAATGCTCGGTGAACGGGCACAGAAACTTTAACGGAGAGGAATTGACATGACGACAAGACGTAAGTTTCTGAAAACCGCTGGGGTTGGCGTTGCTGCCGCACCACTGGCGACGCCTGCCTTGGCGCAGAACACGATCACATGGCGGATGCAGACCTATGCAGGTCCTGCGCTGGCTGAGCATGTGATTGATCCTGCGATCAAGATGTTCAACCAGATCGCCGGTGACCGGATGCAGATCGAGCTGTTCTATGCTGATCAGCTGGTTCCCACGGGAGAGCTGTTCCGGGCGATGCAGAAAGGCACCATCGACGCGGTTCAGTCGGACGATGACTCGATGGCATCACCTACCGAAGTAACTGTGTTCGGTGGCTATTTCCCGTTCGCTTCGCGCTATTCTCTGGACGTGCCTGTGCTGTTCAACCAGTGGGGCCTGAACGAGATCTGGGACGAGGAATACTCCAAGGTCGGCGTCAAACACATCAGCGCTGGCGCATGGGACCCGTGCCACTTTGCGACCAAGGACCCGATCAACTCCCTGGCGGATATGAAGGGCAAACGCATCTTCACCTTCCCGACGGCGGGGCGCTTCCTGTCTCAGTTCGGCGTCGTGCCAGTAACCCTGCCGTGGGAAGACATCGAGGTTGCGGTTCAAACGGGCGAACTGGACGGTATCGCTTGGTCGGGCATCACCGAAGACTACACCGTCGGCTGGGCCGATGTGACCAACTATTTCCTGACCAACAACGTGTCGGGCGCATGGGCGGGTCACTTCTTTGCCAACATGGACCGCTGGAACGAACTACCCGAAGATCTGCAGACCCTGTTCAAGGTTTGCTGTGATCAGTCACATTACTACCGTCAGTGGTGGTATTGGGGTGGTGAGGCCAACCTGCGCGTCAACGGCACCAAGATGCAATTGACCTCTATCCCGGACGAAGAATGGGTAACCGTTGAGGAAGCCGCCGTGAAGTTCTGGGACGAAGTGGCAGCCGAGTCCGAGACCAAAGCGAAAGTTGTCGACATCTTCAAGCGTTACAACGCCGAGATGCTAAAGGCTGGTCGGCCCTATCGTTACACCTAAGAAACCCTTCTTCCCGACGCGTGGGGCACCCCGTGCGTCGGGATTGGACATCAATAAGCGACATCATTTATGCTCTCGTCTGTTCCAAGAATAGAAAAACAAAACCGGAAGCACATTTGTGCGCACCGGTCAGACGAGGTGTGAACATATGGCTATCGCGAGCTTTTTGATTGAGATTTTTGCCGCAACCATGTTGCTGCTATTCGCCGTACGCTTGGTTCGTACCGGTATCGAACGGCGCTTTGGTGCGCTGTTTCAGTCGATCCTGACACGCCACTCCAACAGCTTCGTTGCAGGGGGGGCTGGCATGGTTCTGGCCACGATCCTGCAAAGCTCGGCCGCCGTTACGGTTTTGCTGACCGGTTTCGCTGCGGCGGGGATGGTGACGTTTGGGATGGCGCTGGCGGGTGTTCTGGGCGCGGATTTGGGCGCCGCTTTAGTCATTCAGGTTCTGTCCTATGATCTGGGCTGGCTTCAACCCGCATTGTTGGCGTTGGGCGGTTGGCTGTACCTGAAATCCGAACGGTCGAATGTACGGCTTATGGGCCGGATCGTTCTGGGCGTCGCCTTTATCCTGATCTCGCTTCAATTCCTGCGCGAAGCAGTTGAGCCGATCCGCGAAAGCGCGTTTTTGCCCGCAATCGCAGGGTATCTTGAGACCGATTATTTCAGCGCCTTTATCGTTGGTGCGGTGCTGGCCTTTGTCATGCACAGCTCGGTCGCGACGATCCTGATGTGCGTGGCCTTGGTTCAGATCGGTGCAATTCCCTTTGCCGCCGGTTTGTCGCTGGTGCTGGGAGCAAATCTGGGTTCGGCCTTTATTCCAATGTGGCTGACGCGCGATATGACCGTCTCAGCCCGGCGTATCCCTCTGGCCAACCTCTTATTGCGGGGAAGCGCGGCGCTGGTAATGCTGATCGTCGTGAATGTTGGCGGTTTGCACGAGGCGCTATTGGTGACGAGCCCGGCGCAGTCTCTGATTTTTGCACATATCGGATTCAATTTGGCTGTATTCCTTCTGGCCACGGGTTTCGTGAACCAGTTGGAACAGCCGATGGCCGTTCTGATGGCGGAGCCCAAAGCCGAGGCCAATGCGCTGGATCAGTTTTCGGATGCGCTGACACCGCTGGGGGACCCCAGCGGCGAAAGGGCCAGCGTTGCGATGTCCTCGGTGCGTCACGAACTGTTGCAGATGATCACGCAGGTCGAGCGTATGTTCCGCCCCGTTTTGGATATCTACGAACAGGATGACAGCGACGCGATTTCCGCGCTTTGGCAGCAGGATGAGCGGGTCAATACGCAACTGACCGAGATCCGCCGTTTCGTTGCGCGCATGCCGCGGCAGAATATGAGCAAAGGGCAGATCAAAGCCGCACGAGGGTTGGTCGAATATGCCATCCGTCTTGAAGCTGCGGGCGATGTCGTCTCCAACCGGATGACCCGGACGGCGCAGATCAAGCATACTGAACGTTCGGAGTTCTCGGCGCAGGGCTGGAAAGAGCTGAAGGATTTGCACGCGGCCATTCTGGAAAGCTTCTCGCTGGCGCGTCACGTGCTGTTGGTGGACGACATGGATTGTGCCCGCCGGCTGGTGTTGGACAAGGCCGAGGTCAAGCGGATGTCCCGCAATAGCCGCAAGGCGCACCTGAAACGGTTGGAGCGCGGTCAGACCGAGAGTTTTCAGTCCAGCGACCTGCATTTGGAAACCCTGCGGTCCATGCGCGACTTGCACGGGCACATCGCCGCCGTCGCCTATCCGATCCTCTACAAAAGCGGTCAGGTTCTGGAAACGCGCCTGGTGATGGAAATGGAAAAAGAAGCCAACGATGACTGAAGGCAGGTAATCGAAACCGAGGTCTTTCTGAGTGACAAAGGAAACCAATGATGGGCAATGAAGCGATTTTGGCCGATCTGAAAGCCAAATTCGAAACGGGCGAGGTCGACACCGTACTGGTTTGCATGGTGGACATGCAGGGCCGGCTGATGGGCAAGCGGTTTCACGCAGGTCATTTCGTAGCAGGTGCGTGGGAAGAAACCCATTGTTGCAATTATCTGCTGGCCACGGATCTGGAGATGGGCACGCCGGACGGCTATGCCTCGACCAGTTGGGAGCGGGGTTATGGCGATTATGTCATGAAGCCGGACTTGAGCACGCTGCGCCCGGTGCCGTGGCTGGAAGGCACGGCGATGGTGATGTGCGATGTGCTGGATCACCACACGCATGAGGAAGTGCCGCATGCGCCGCGCTCGATCCTGAAGAAACAGGTCAATCGCCTCAAAGCCATGGGTTATGACGCGATGTGCGCCACCGAACTGGAGTTTTTCCTGTTCGAAAAAAGCTTTGACCAGATCCGCAAGGAAGGCTTCCGCGATCTGGAGCCGATCTCGGGCTATAACGAAGATTATCACATCCTGCAGACCACCAAGGAAGAGCATGTGATGCGCCCAATCCGCAACCATTTGTGGAACGCGGGGATACCGGTTGAGAACTCGAAGGGTGAGGCCGAGACCGGGCAGGAAGAGCTGAACATCAAATACGCCCCGGCGATGGACACGGCCGAATACCACTCGATCGCCAAGAACGCGGTGAAAGAGATCGCCTGGCAACACGGTCACGCGGCGACGTTCCTGCCGAAATGGCATCACGACAAAGTCGGCAGCTCGTCCCACGTGCATCAGTCGCTTTGGGCGGATGGCAAGCCAGCGTTTTATGATGCGGATGACGCGTTGGGTATGTCGGCGCTGATGAAAAGCTATATGGCGGGTCTGCTCAGATATGCCGCTGACTATACCTATTTCATGGCTCCCTACATCAACAGCTACAAGCGGTTCATGAAAGGCACCTTTGCGCCGACAAGGATTATCTGGTCGGTGGACAACCGAACGGCTGGCTTCCGTCTGTGCGGCGATGGGACTAAGGCCGTGCGGGTTGAGTGTCGTATTCCGGGCTCAGATATGAACCCGTATCTGGCGATGGCTGGCATGTTGGCCGCCGGGATTGCCGGTATCGAAGAAGGCCTGGAACTGCAATCGCCCACCACCGGTGATGTTTATCAGGGAGACACCGGTATGATCCCCGGCAATCTGCGTGCAGCACGCGATGCGTTGCACGGGTCATCGATGCTACGCGCGGCTATGGGTGATGATGTGGTCGAACACTATGCCCGTGCAGCGGAAGTCGAGATTGAGGAATTCGAGCGCGTCGTGACTGATTGGGAAGTTGCCCGCGGGTTTGAGCGGGCTTGAGATCGGGTCAGGCTGGGGGCGATGCCCCCACGCCCCCGGGATATTTTTAGCCAGATGAAGCAGGGATCCTGTTTCTTTCGGAAATGGAGTGGTTATGGGGCAGATGTTGAAATGTGTCTCGCCGATTGATGGATCGGTTTTTGCTGAACGTGAGGTGTTGTCACGGGATGCAGCGTTTGAAGCGGCAGCGCGATCGCGGGCGGCACAGGCAGAATGGGCAGCGCGGCCGTTGCAGGAACGTATCGATCTTGTCATGGCCGGTGTGGCTGCGGTTGGGGCGATGAACGATGAGATTGTGCCCGAGTTGGCGCATATGATGGGGCGTCCGGTACGTTATGGCGGTGAGTTCGGCGGCTTTAACGAACGTGCGAGCCATATGGCTCAGATTGCCGAGGCGTCTCTGGCTGATATCGCAGTGGGCGAGGACGAAGCCTTCAAACGCTATATCAAGCGCATTCCGCATGGCGTGGTCTTTGTGGTGGCGCCCTGGAACTATCCCTACATGACCGCAATCAACACCGTGGCCCCGGCCCTGATCGCGGGGAACACTGTGATCTTGAAACATGCCACGCAGACGCTGCTGGTGGGCGAGCGCATGGCGCAAGCGTTTCATTCCGCGGGTGTGCCCGAAGATGTATTTCAGAATGTCTTCCTGAGCCATGACGTGACCAATGACCTGATTGCAGGCAATGCGTTCGACTTTGTAAACTTCACCGGTTCAGTAGGTGGTGGCCAAGCGATGGAGCGCGCGGCTGCAGGGACATTCACCGGTGTTGGCACCGAGCTGGGTGGCAAAGATCCGGGCTATGTCATGGACGATGCCGATCTGGATGCTGCGGTGGATACGTTGATTGACGGCGCGATGTTCAACTCGGGCCAATGCTGCTGCGGGATCGAGCGGATTTACGTCCACGATAGCCTGTATGATGCCTTCGTCGCCAAGGCGGTTGAGGTTGTGAAAGGCTATAAGCTGGGCAATCCTCTGGACAGCGATACAACGATTGGTCCAATGGCCAATGTGCGCTTTGCCAAAGAGGTGCGCGCGCAGATCACCGAGGCTGTTGCGGCCGGGGCGGTGGCTCATATCGGCACGTTCCCCGAGGACGATGGTGGGGCCTATCTGACACCGCAGATCCTGACCAACGTCACCCATGACATGCGGGTGATGCAGGACGAGAGTTTCGGCCCCGTGGTCGGCATTATGAAAGTGTCCTCGGACGACGAAGCCATCGCCTTGATGAATGACAGTGAATTTGGTCTGACCGCCAGCCTGTGGACCCGCGATGTAGACCGGGCCGAACGCGTGGGCGATGCGATCGAAACCGGAACCGTGTTCATGAACCGCGCCGATTACCTGGATCCGGGCCTTTGTTGGACTGGCTGCAAGAATACCGGCCGCGGCGGCGGTTTGTCCGTCATTGGCTATCACAACCTGACACGTCCTAAATCCTACCACCTGAAAAAGGTCACGGGCTAAGGGCAACGGCCTGCCCGGTTCAGACCCCCTCGGCCGGGCAGGTCTCAAATCACAAAGGAAACCTGACATGTCACTTGTTGGAAACTGGTCCTATCCGACCGCTATCAAATTCGGCGCAGGCCGTATCAAGGAACTGCCCGAGGCATGTGCTGCCGCTGGTATGAAAAGGCCGTTGTTGGTCACCGACAAAGGGTTGGCCGATCTACCGATCACCGCGGCGACGCTGGATATCATGGAGGCCGCAGAGCTGGGGCGCGGGCTATTCAGCGACGTGGATCCTAACCCGAACGAAAAAAATCTTGAGGCAGGGGTCGCGGCCTACAATGCGGGCGGCCATGATGGTGTGATCGCTTTTGGCGGCGGTTCCGGGTTGGATCTGGGCAAGATGGTTGCCTTTATGGCAGGGCAGACGCGCCCGGTTTGGGATTTCGAGGATATCGGCGATTGGTGGACACGCGCGGATTCGGATGTCATTGCACCGATTATCGCTGTGCCGACCACAGCCGGGACCGGGTCCGAGGTCGGGCGCGCCAGTGTCATCACGAATTCCGAAACCCATGCGAAAAAGATCATATTCCATCCCAAGGTTCTGCCGACCGTGGTGATCTGCGACCCCGAGCTAACAGTTGGCATGCCCAAATTCATCACGGCGGGCACCGGTCTTGATGCATTTGCGCATTGTGTCGAGGCGTATTCCAGCCCGCATTATCATCCGATGAGCCACGGCATTGCGCTGGAAGGTATGCGGCTGGTCAAGGAGTACCTGCCACGCGCCTATGCAGATGGCACGGATATTGAGGCCCGCGCGCAGATGATGAGCGCGGCAGCGATGGGGGCGACCGCCTTCCAGAAAGGCCTAGGCGCGATCCACGCCATGAGCCACCCGATTGGCGCTGTTTTCAACACTCACCACGGCACCACCAACGCGGTTTGCATGCCCACAGTGCTGGAATTCAATGCCCCAGCTATCGCTGACCGGTTTCAGTCAGCGGCGGCCTATCTGGGAATTGATGGCGGCTTTGACGGCGTCCGCGGCTTTGTGCAGGAGTTCAACGACGCGCTGGGTATCCCAACCAGACTGTCCGAACTGGGTGTGACCGAAGCTGCAATCCCGAAACTGGTGCAAGGCGCGATCATCGATCCGTCTTGTGGTGGTAACCCAATCGAATTGACAGAGGACAATCTGACCGCTCTGTTTAAGGCTGCATTGTGATCGGTCTTGCTCTGTGCAAGTAACGAAACCGGCCCGTTTCTTGGGCCGGTTCTCTCTGCGCGAAAGGTTCGGACGTGACTCTGTTTGTCATCGCCATCATTTTGACGGCTGCGTTGCTGCATGCGGTGTGGAACGCCATCGTCAAAACAGCCGCCGACCGAACGACTACATTGGGCCTTGTCGCATTTGGGCATGTTATCCCTGCAACGGCCATGGTCCTGCTGCTGCCTCTGCCCAGCGCTGAGAGCTTTCCCTATATCCTGATCTCGACCGTCGTGCATTTTGGGTACTACTACATGCTCGGCAAAGCCTATCAGCATGGGGATCTGAGCGTCGTCTATCCGATCGCCCGCGGTATCGTGCCTGCGTTGGTCTCGCTCTGGGCGATGATCCTGGTGGGCGAGGTTCTTCCGCTGCAGGCATGGGGCGGGATTGCGCTGATCGCACTTGGTATTCAGCTCAGCAGTTGGAGTGCCTTGCGGTCCGGCGTCGGGCGCTGGGCGCTGTGGTTTGCACTGGGTACCGGGTTTTGCATCTCGATTTATTCGGTCGTGGACGGCATCGGCGTGCGGTTGTCGGGCAATACGCTTAGCTACTGGGCCTGGGGCGCGTTCCTGCACCTGTTCATTGCCGGGTTTGTTGGCATCAAAAAGCGGGATACGTTGGCACAGCTTCCGACCAAGGTCTGGATGATCGGAATCCTGGGCGGGCTGGTGTCGATGACGGCCTATGGTCTGGTGCTTTACGCCAAGAATTTCGCACCACTGGGTGCGGTTTCAGCACTGCGCGAGACTTCGGTGATCTTCGCTGCGTTGATCGGGTTTATCTTCCTGCATGAGGGCAACTGGATGCGTCGCCTTGGTGCGGCCTTACTGATGGCCGTTGGCGTAGCCCTGATCGGTATGTCGGTCTGATCCCGGCGGCCTTGCCGCGCGCGCCTGTCGTCTCGCATAGTGGGGGCAAGTGACGAGAGGGCGTTTTGATGACCAAAGAGATTGTTCTGATCCACGGGGCCTTTGCCGGACCTTGGTGCATGGCGGACTACGCGGGTTTCTTCCGCGCGCGCGGCTGGACGGTGCACACCCCTGCACTGCGCTTTCATGGCGGGGACCCCAAGGCCGAACCTGACCCCGGGCTTACGGATACCAGTGTCGCGGATTATACCAATGATATTGCCGAGTTCGTACAGGGCTTGGACAGCAAGCCTGTCATCCTCGGCCATGCCATCGCGGGCGTGGTGGCGCAGCAGGTGGCCGAGCGTGGGTTGGCCAGTGCCATTGTCTTGATCAACCCGAACGCGCCGTGGGGCACCTTGCCCGAAACCGACGATGAGCGCGCCATCCCGCGCGCGCTGATGGAGGGCGGGGCGTTCTGGAAACAGCCCATGCATGTCGAGTTCGACCTGATGGCCCCTTTTGCGCTGAACAAGATGCCCGAGGCGCAGCAGCGTGAAGTGTTCGACCAGCTGGGTGCAGAAAGCGGGCGGGTGATGTTCGAGATGTTCTTTTGGATGTTCGACGATCACCACGCGATGAAGGTCGATATCGACAAGGTCGATTGCCCGGTGCTGATCGTCTCGGGAACCGAGGACCGCGCCGTCAACCCCGACACCTGCCGTGCTCTGGCCAATCTGTACGGGGATCGCGCGACGTTTATGCCAGTGGAAAACCACGCGCATTTCCTGTTCATGGAGCCCGGCTGGGAACACCCTGCCGGCCAGATCGCGGACTGGCTGGAGGGTAAGGTGGGCTAGACGGCCCGACCTTTCAATTCAGCGATTGACCTGAATACCGCTCTCTGGTTTCCACTTCATGACACCGTCGCCGCCTTTGATACAACGCAGAAGGTGTTCTTCGCGCGTACTGGACGTTTCGGTCACGGTGTTGTTGCCAGAGATAACAACAAAGGCGTCCACCGAATAAGCGAGGCCGTTGTAATAGCAGAACCGTAACTCTGCCCCGACCGGAATAGGTGATGCACCGATCAGCGACTGCTGCGCGCTTGCCTGACTGGCCAGCAAGGCAAAGGCCAGCCCGAGGGTTAGTGATTTCATGTCGTCCTCCCGTTCGAAAATTTGTTCGTTCAAATTGGGTCTTGGACGCTCGGAACCTCAAAAGTTGTTCTTGGATGACAATTGCGCGCAAGTGTGAACGGGATCAACGGGTTAGGCAAGGGGGGTGTTTGCAGGTCGCTTGTGGGAAGGTCCTGCGCTATCCGCCCAATGCTTGATGCAGAGCATCAAGCACGCGCCCGACTAGCCTCCGTTTTGACTGGGATGAAGTTGCGGTTTGACGAAAGGCGCGAGGTTTGTGTTTAGGTAGCATGGGAGTTTACACTCAGGTTTTGCGAAAGAGTTGATTGGTGAGAGCAACCACCCTGTAGGCTCACGTTCTCGCAAATTGTGCAAATAATTTTTGATTTTGGGCTGCATTTCTAACTTGCGTCGCTAATTCGAAACCCGGTTCTGCATTTGTTAGACCCACTCCGAACGGAAAGCCCAGCGTAGCAGGGCTAACATCAGAAATTCCAAGCTGCTGTTGTCGTTCTTTGGCTTTCAAAAACAACTTGCGATGGTTTTTGAAAACAACTTTTTCGAACGCTTCCTTGTGTTGGTTGCGCATAACGTGAATACACTCGACAGAGGCTTTTGCCACCGACTCCACATGTTTTTTTGTCTGATCAGGTGAAGGTAGATATCCTTTGTGAGCGCATTTGTTGCGAAGTGACCTTGCCTCGTCGATTAGACTTATGTCGAAGGGCAACGAAGTCTTATTTTGAGTAGCCCATAGTTCGGAAGCGAGGAGGTAGGCACCTAT
Organism: Ruegeria sp. CDSA246; assembly: GCF_059611225.1. Classification (NCBI taxonomy): domain Bacteria; kingdom Pseudomonadati; phylum Pseudomonadota; class Alphaproteobacteria; order Rhodobacterales; family Roseobacteraceae; genus Ruegeria; species Ruegeria sp. CDSA246. The sequence continues at coordinate 25,246 of NZ_JBXWPD010000005.1, forward strand.
GTTGCGTTCAGCATTGGCGCTCAGAAGGCGGTCTATCTTTTCCATGCTTTCGAATGTCGTATCGCTTGTGTAGGTCACCACCTTAGACACAAAACCCAAGAAAAGCTCTAAAGCTGTGACTGATAATATCACCGCCTCGGAAAAAGACTCATTGCTTAATGCAAGGAACGATTTCTCAAAAAAGACTTCAAATTTCTCACATTGCAAAACGTGTACTGTTGTTCTGTCGCTGGTAGGGCAGTACTTTTCATACACCCCCGGTTCCGTAACTGTTACGAAATCACTGTTCCCACATGGTGTTCCCGTAGAAATCTGGCATGCCATGCAAGCTACCAAAATTTTCAAGCGAAACCTCTAAACATCCAACTCCTCCACAAACCGCGCGTTCTCCTGAATGTACTGGAACCGCAGTTCGGGTTTTTTGCCCATCAGGCGCTCGACAAGATCGCCTGTCTCGCCGGGTTCGTCTTCGTCGATGGTGACGCGGATCAATTTGCGGGAGGCCGGATCCATCGTGGTCTCTTTCAGGTCCTTGGCGTCCATCTCACCCAGACCTTTGAAGCGGGAAACGTCGATCTTGCCTTTGCCGCCCAGACCTTTCTCAAGCCACTCGTCGCGCTCGGCCTCGTCCAGACAATAGACGCGTTTCGCGCCCTGGGTCAGGCGATAGAGGGGCGGGCAGGCCAGGTACAAGTGGCCCGTGTCGATCATCGGGCGCATCTGGGTAAAGAAGAACGTCATCAGCAGCGCCGCGATATGCGCCCCGTCCACATCCGCGTCGGTCATGATGATGATCTTGTCATAGCGCAGATCGTCGACGTTGAACTTGGTGCCAAGGCCCACACCCAGCGCTTGGGTTAGGTCGTTGATCTCGGCATTGGTGCCCAGTTTCGAACTGGCCGCGCCCAGCACGTTCAGGATCTTGCCGCGCAAGGGCAGCAGGGCCTGCGTTTTGCGGTTTCGGCCCATTTTTGCAGAACCGCCCGCAGAATCTCCTTCGACGATGAATAATTCTGTTCCGTCGCGTGTTGAACTAGAACAGTCCACCAACTTGCCGGGAAGACGAAGTTTTTTAGTGGCGGACTTACGTTGTGTTTCTTTCTCGGCGCGTCGGCGCAGACGTTCTTCGGACCTCAGAATGAGGAAATCGAGAATAGCTCCGGCGGATTTCGTGTCCGCGGCCAGCCAGTTATCGAAATGGTCGCGGACCGAATTCTCTACCAACCGCTGCGCCTCGACCGTCGCAAGGCGATCTTTGGTCTGGCCGACGAATTCCGGCTCACTGATGAAACAGGACACCAGCGCACAGCCACCGGTGATCAGGTCGTCGCGGGTGATCTGCGCGGCCTTCTTGTTGTTGATCAGTTCGCCATAGGCCTTGATCCCCTTGAGGACCGCAGCCCAGAAGCCAGCCACATGAGTGCCGCCTTCGGGGGTGGGGACGGTGTTACAATAGGACTGGATGAACCCGTCGCGCGATGGCGTCCAGTTGATCGCCCATTCGACCTTGCCGGGGGTGCCGAACTTTTCCCGGAAGTCCACGGTGCCTGCAAAGGGTTGCTCGGCATAGGTGGACGAGCCGTTCATCGTTTCCTTCAGGTAGTCCGATAGACCGCCGGGAAAGTGGAAGCTGGCTTCGGTTGGCGTTTCGCCGTCGTCGATATGGGATTTCCAGCGAATTTCGACGCCCGAGAACAGGTAGGCCTTGGAGCGGATGGATTTGAACAGCCGCGCCGGTTTGAACTTGTGGTGGCCAAAGATCTCTTCATCTGCGTGGAATGTCACAGTGGTGCCGCGCCGGTTGGGTGCCGCGCCGACTTTTTCGACAGGGCCCAGAGGGATGCCGCGTGAAAAGCGCTGTTCGAACAGCTGTTTGTCACGCGCCACCTGAACGACCATCGAATCCGACAGCGCGTTCACAACCGACGCACCCACACCGTGCAGACCGCCCGAGGTCTGATAGGCCTTGCCCGAGAATTTGCCGCCCGCGTGTAGGGTGCAGAGGATCACCTCTAGCGCTGATTTGTCGGGAAATTTCGGATGCGGATCGATCGGAATGCCGCGCCCGTTGTCGCGCACGGTCAGGGCGTAATCTGCGTGCAGCTCAACCTCGATCCGGTTGGCGTGACCCGCAACCGCTTCGTCCATCGAGTTGTCGAGGATTTCGGCCACCATATGGTGCAGCGCGCGTTCGTCCGTGCCGCCAATATACATGCCGGGGCGTTTGCGGACCGGTTCCAGCCCTTCAAGCACCTCGATTGAGGAGGCGTCATAGGTATTGGTCGCTTCTGGCGTCAACAGATCGTCGGGCATGGGTGCTGCTCTTGTTTTTGGGTTTGGTCCCATTATGGCAGGGGATGTGGTCCGGGGGAAGGGGCGCGCGAAGTGTTGTGTGCGGTTTGTCGGCTATGATGCGCCCTGATTGGGAGCTGAGGTTGAAACGCTACATGTTTGACTAGGCTGGAACCACGGTCACAACGCCAGCCAGAGAGCCCCATTCCGATAGCCACCCTGCACAAGCTCTTTGGCCTGCAGCACATCCGGATAATCGTCAACCCAGTCGCGAAAACGGTCATTTGTGACAATGGTAGCACTTAGGTCGCGAGCGACCTGTAGAACAAGCGGGTCGGCTGGCGTTCCCTTGGGTGCGACCATAACACGGTCAACGGGCAACCCAAGCAGAGAGGCAAGGGCTTTGTCATTCATGTAGCGATCCGAGATTTTGTAGCCGACATTTGCATCGAACACGACACCGGGAGTCAGGCCGGAGGCGGTTAAAGCGTCGACAACTTCTCGTACGGTGGCAATGTCCGGAATGCCCTCTCGCCAGTGCAAAATATTTGATCCATCAACCACGGCCCAGTTCTCCGGCGCTTTCGATCTGCGCAACCATTTTCCAAGCAGCAATATCGCGCTTGCAACGGTGCAAAGCCCTGCGACCATTGCCCAATCAGAAAAAGCAGGGCGGGACAGTGCCGCGAACAGGCCGCAGATTGACAGGACAAACAAGAACAGAGGAAGGCGCATCGCTGGAAAATCAATATAGTGAAACGGGGTGTCGGCAGTTCTTTATCAGGTGGCGGTGGAGGATGCCCAGAGCGTTCTCATTGCAGTCACGTGAAATGTTCCAGGTAAACGTGGCCGTCAAGGCCTCGCATTGTTTCTGCATTCTGTTTAGGTTTGGCTGCAAAAGCAAATGGATACGGGAGGCAAAGAGATGAGCTGGATCAGAACCATCCCTTTTGATGAAGCAACAGGAAAACTCAGGAAACTGTACGACCGTGTTACTGGCCCCGGCAACAATGTCGACAACATCATGATGGTGCATTCCTTGCGGCCACATTCGATGGAAGGTCACATGGCCATGTACAAGAACGTGCTGCACCATTCGTCCAACACGATCCCGAAATGGTTTCTTGAGGTTTTGGGCGTGTGGGTCAGCGCGCTGAACAAATGCAGCTATTGTGTCGAGCACCACTACAGCGGTTTGCAGCGTTTGTTGGGCGATCCGGAGCGTAGCCAGGCAATTCGCGCGGCGATTGAGGCTGGCACGCCAGAGGAGGCCCCGTTGGATGCGGCCCAGATCGAGGCCATGCGTTACGCGCGCAAACTGACCGAGGCCCCGGCGGAGTTGAAACAGCAAGACGTGGAAGCCCTGCGCACGGCCGGATGGGATGACGGTGAGATCCTCGAAATAAATCAGGTGTGCGCGTATTTTTCTTATGCGAACCGGACCGTTTTGGGGCTGGGGTGTTCCACAGATGGTGACATATTGGGCCTGTCCCCCAACAATTCGGATGACCCGGCGGATTGGGGGCACCGGTAACCGGATTTAGCGCGCGATCCACCCAAAGATTGCCTGTGCTACCGCTTCGGGCTGTTGATGGTGCAGCCAGTGATCAGCGTTCGGAATGTCGATGCGCGTCAGGTCGGGTGCGTAGTCTTCCAGCCCCTCCGTCGATTCTGGCAGCAACGCCTTGTCTTCACGCCCCCACAGCAACAGGTGGGGGCAGCGAACCATCAACCGGTCCTTCGGCAGCTCTGGCAGATCCGTGCGCGGTGCGCCGGGTTTCGCAACCACCAGCGGCGATGCCCGGTACCAGTTCAGCATAGTCTCCAGCCGCCTGGGCCGGGCCCATTCTGTACGATAGACCTGCATCTGCTGGTCCGTAAGCCAGTCTGTACCCATCCCGAAACGAAAGAACTGTTCGAGCTTGGCGAAATTGTCCGCCGACAAACGCTCTGCCGCGTCTGGTGCGCGCAGGGCATTGATGTATTGCGAAGCCTCGGATTGCGCCCCGCCTGCGGCCATGGCCCGTTGGAAAGGCGCCGGGTGCACGCCGTTGGCGATAATCAATCGGTCCACCAGATCCGGGCGGAACATGGCCAAACCATAGGCTACAGACGCTCCCCAATCGTGGCCAAGAACACAAACCGGACGGGCGAACCTCTCAATCAACGTCACCATGTCCGAGACCAGTCGCGACAGGGCATAATGGCCGACGCCCTCCGGCGCCCAGCTTTGCCCGTAACCGCGTTGATCGGGGGCGATGCAATGAAAGTCGGAGGACAAATGCGGGGCCAGGTCCTGCCACGCGCCGCTATATTCGGGAAACCCGTGAAGCATCAATAAAGGCGGAAGGTTAGGGTCCCCCCAGCTGCGCAGAAGGAACCTATGGCCGTTAAGATCAATGAACTTGTTTTTCATAGCCGAAGCCCTGTGTTGTACCTGAAGCACACGCCCAGAAAGATGTAAAAGTTTGACACCAATCAAAGCGTGTTTTTCACCCGGCTGCTAGGCGTTTTTCCGGACAGTGAGACAAGGAGAACCTGAATGGAAGTAGTGACGCAGATCGAGGATGTGCAAGACCCTGCCAACCTGTCGGCGATAGCCAAAACCTCACCGACCGAGCCTAGCCCCGAGAGAATTCGTCAGGCCTTTGAAAGCGGCAAATATCCTTATGACCGCAAGATGGCGCGCAAAGCTTATGAGGCGGAAAAGGCGCAACTGCAGGCAGAATTGTTAAAAGTACAACATTGGGCTCAGGAAACCGGCCAGCGGTTTGTCCTGCTGTTCGAGGGCAGGGACGCCGCGGGCAAAGGTGGAACGATCAAACGCTTTATGGAGCACCTGAACCCACGCCAAGCGCGTGTCGTTGCCTTGAACAAGCCCACCTGGGAAGAGAAGGGGCAGTGGTACTATCAGCGTTATGTTCAGGAATTGCCCACTGTGGGTGAAATGGTTTTCTACGACCGATCCTGGTACAACCGCGCCGGGGTTGAACGGGTGATGGGTTTCTGTTCGCCCAACGAATATCTCGAGTTCATGCGTCAAACGCCCGAGCTGGAGCGGATGCTGGTGCGCTCGGGCATCCAACTTTACAAATACTGGTTCTCGGTCACGCAACCCGAACAGCAACGCCGGTTCAAAAGCCGCGAAACCGATCCTTTGAAACAGTGGAAGCTGTCACCGATCGACAAGGCCAGCCTTGATAAATGGGACGATTATACCGAGGCCAAGGAGGCGATGTTCTTCTATACCGATACCGCCGACGCCCCGTGGACCATCGTGAAATCGAACGACAAAAAGCGCGCGCGCCTGAATTGTATGCGCCACTTCCTGTCTACGCTGGACTATCCGGACAAGAACCATGAAATCGTCGACGGCCCCGATCCTTTGATCGTCGGGCAGGCGCATCACGTGATCCAGCATTCGGAACATATTCTGGGCAATTCACTGCATCCTGAAACGATGTGACAGGAGGCCTCTCAGATAACATTTGAACCTGCGGGTGTAGTCTCAAGGTGAAATTTCGTCGTTCGCCTCTTGTCCCGGCCTCGGGCCGGGCATAAGGCTGTTCGGATGAGTAAGGTGATGACATATGGTGGCCACTTCCGGGCCATTTCTGTGCTGGGCCTGCCGCTGATCGGCGGGCACCTGGCCCAATTTGCTATTGGGCTGACGGATACAGTCATGCTGGGTTGGTACGGTGTCGAGGCGCTGGCCGCCGTGACCCTGGCCAGCAGCTATTTCTTTGTGTTGTTCCTGTTTGGGGCCGGATTCGGTTTGGCCGTCATGCCAATGGTGGCGACGGCTGCGGCTGAAGAAGACGAAACAAGTATTCGCCGTACAACGCGCATGGGGTTGTGGTTGTCGCTTATCTATGCGGCCGTTATGATGCCAATGCTCTGGTGGTCGTACCCTATTTTCCTTGCGTTGAAGCAGGACCCGCAAGTCGCTGAAACCGCGTCCCAGTACCTCAGGGTTGCTGGGTGGGGCCTAATTCCGGCGCTTTTGGTGATGGTGCTGAAATCCTATCTGGCCGCGTTGGAGCGGACCCAGATCGTTTTGTGGATCACCGTGGCTGCGGCAGTGGTCAATGCGATCACCAACTATGCCCTGATCTTCGGCAATTGGGGTGCCCCTGAACTGGGCGTGATGGGTGCCGCCATCGCGTCGGTTGTCACTCAGATCGTATCGTTGGTTTGCGTGGTGATATACGCCATGCGCGTTTTGCCCGAACATAGCCTGTTCCAACGGTTCTGGCGCCCGGATTGGGAGATGTTTCTGAGCGTTCTCCGCCTTGGCGTCCCGATTGGCCTGACAACCCTGTCCGAGGTCAGCCTGTTCGCAATGTCAGCGATCATGATGGGCTGGCTGGGTCAGGTTCCGCTGGCGGCACATGGCATTGCACTTAATTTGGCATCCGCGACGTTCATGGTGCATCTGGGGTTGTCAAACGCTGCGACGATCCGGGCAGGGAATGCGTTGGGCCGGAAAGATAGGCCGCATCTGGAACGCGGCGCGATTGCGGTGACGGGGATGTCTTTGGTGATCTCGGTCCTGACTGTCATCCTGTTCCTAGCCTATGCCGAGCCTTTGATTTCCCTGTTCATGGAACCGGATGACCCGCAGCGTCCGGAAATCCTGATGATCGGTACAGGCCTGCTGGCCATGGCGGCTTTGTTCCAATTGGTGGACGGGGCACAGGTCATTGCGCTTGGCCTCCTGCGTGGGTTGCAGGATGCAAAGATCCCGATGGTCATGGCCGCGCTCAGCTATTGGGGCGTAGGGATCACGTCGTCGTATTACTTTGGCTTCGTATTGGGCATGGACGGAATCGGGGTATGGCTTGGCCTTGTTCTGGGCCTGGCCTGCGCAGCGGTTATGCTAATGGCGCGGTTCTGGATGCGCTCGGTCCGCGAGGTCGGGGTGCCCGCCGAGTAAGATTCGGCGGGTCAGTCTTTGCTGAAGCGGTCTGCCTTTTTTCGCACCAGGACAGAGCGTAGATCATGCATGGCCAGCAGCAACCGGTCGGTTACGTCTTCAAGCTGCTCTGGTGTTGCCTTGGATTGCGCCCATTGCGTGGTGAGGTTCAGATAATCGACAGCCCGATGAATGTCGTCGATGTCGCGCTGGGCCAGCAACGCTTTTCGCGCCTCCATCCAACGGGCAATCTCAGCCTTGTCGGCGTCGGACAACGTGCGTTGGCCTTGCGATTTCACCTCGCCATTGCGGATGTTGATGACCGCAATCTGATCCATCTCGATCCGGCGCTGGCGGTTTTCAGTGTCGATCCTGAAAACCGCCGCACCATTTTCGCGAACGCGGAAATAATATTCGGGCAGTTCCGCCGTCATTTGCGCCTACTCAAGTCAATGATGCGCAAAAGCGCTGGATGCGGGTGCAGGCTTCGGTCAGCGCCTCGTCCGAGGTCGCATAGCTGACGCGAAAGTTTGGCGACAGGCCAAAGGCCGCACCGAACACGACGGCCACGTCCACCTCTTCCAGCAAAGCGGTGGCAAACGCCTCATCCGAGTCGATCACAGTGCCTGCAGGGGTGGTTTTGCCAATCAACCCGGCAATGGACGGATAGACATAGAACGCGCCTTCGGGTGTCGGGCAGCTGATGCCGTCGATATCGTTCAACATGCGCACAACAAGATCACGGCGGCGTTTGAACGTTTCGTTGTTGGGGGCCAGGAAGGACTGAGTGCCGTTCAGTGCCTCCACCGCCGCCCATTGGCTGACCGAGCAGGGGTTCGAGGTCGATTGCGATTGAATCTTGCGCATGGCGGCGATGACCTCGACCGGTCCTGCCGCGTAACCTATGCGCCACCCAGTCATGGCGTAGGCCTTGGAGACACCGTTGCAGGTCAGCGTCCGGTCATAAAGGCGGGGCTCGACTTCGGCCGGGGTGCAAAATTCGAACCCGTCATAGGCCAGATGTTCATACATGTCGTCGGACATGACCCAGACATGCGGATGACGCATCAGAACATCGGTCAGTTCTTTCAGCTCTTCACGGCTATAGCCTGCACCAGTGGGGTTCGACGGTGAGTTGAAGATAAGCCATTTGGTCTTTGGCGTGATCGCAGCCTCAAGCTGATCTGCAGTGAGTTTGAAGTTGGTCTGGATCGAAGTTTCCGCGATTACCGGAGTGCCCCCGGCCAAAAGCACCATGTCGGGATAGCTAACCCAATAGGGTGCAGGGATCACAACTTCATCGCCCTCATTCATCGTAGCCATCAGGGCATTGTACAAAGTTTGCTTGCCGCCGGTGCCGACCGAAATCTGCGCGGGCGTGTAATCCAACCCGTGGTCACGCTTCATCTTGGCGCAGGCGGCTTGCTTCAATTCTGGGATGCCGTCAGGCGCAGTATATTTGGTTTTACCGGCCGCGATGGCCGCAACTGCTGCGTCCTTGATGTTCTGCGGAGTGTCGAAATCGGGCTCGCCCGCGCTTAGGCCGATGACATCGCGCCCGGCAGCTTTCAACTCGGCCGCTTTAGCGGTTATCGCAATGGTGGGCGATGGCTTCACGCGTGACAGTGTCGCAGAAAGGAAACTCATGGTCGGCCTCGATTTGTATGTTCAGCTTGACTGTCATAGGGTGCGCCGGAATGACGATCAAGCGATATGAATTATGGAATTGGAGAGCCCGATGAACGACGAGAATGACTGGTACGGACCGGACTCTGCGACATTCGGGGACAGGCTGGCAGGGGCACGCGAAGCGGCTGGTATGACCCAGGCCCAGATGGCCCGCAGGCTTGGCGTGAAAAAGACAACAATTGCAGCTTGGGAAAACGATCTGTCCGAACCGCGGGCGAACCGTCTTTCCATGATGGCAGGCATGGTCAACGTGTCGATCATGTGGTTGCTGACCGGTGAAGGCGAAGGCATGGATGCCCCCGTCGAAGCGGAAGAGGGCGCACCCGAGCTTGCGGATGTCGTGGCTGAGCTGCGTTCCATTCGCGGCGAGATGCGCGCCAGTGCCGAGCGGGCAGCGAAACTGGAAAAACGGCTGCGTCTGATGCTGGAGCAAGGTCGGTGAACGAACCTCGGGACGTTAGAATTAAGCGGCTGAAGATGCGATCCATGCGACGTGGGATCAAGGAAATGGATCTGATCCTGTCGGCCTATGCTGACCGAAACCTGACGGCCATGGAGCCGTCGGATCTGGATAACTATGATGCGTTGCTGCACGAAAACGACCAGGATCTTTATCAGTGGGTCACAGGGCAGGTGCAGCCGCCCGAAACCTATTCCGAATTGATATCGGACATCGCTCAGACCTTTCAAAAATAAAAGAAAACCCGGCTTAACCGATTTTTCGGGATTTCCATTCATCCTGCCTGAAACAGCGCGACTGAATCGGAGGATCGGATGAGTATGGAAATGCAGGTCTCCGCGCCGGGAACCAAAGGGTTCATGACCAACTATCTTGAGGCACTTGCCTTGGTGGAACGGCTGCACCGGTTGCTATTGGACGTCATCAAGGACGAGTTTGAGCGTGTTGGCGTATTGGAGATCAACGCTGTGCAGGCCTTGCTTTTGTTCAATATCGGCGACCATGAAGTCACCGCGGGTGAACTGAAAAGTCGCGGGTATTATCAGGGCAGCAACGTCAGCTACAACCTGAAGAAACTGGTCGAAATGGGGTACATGCACCATCAAAGATGCGAGATCGACCGCCGATCCGTAAGGGTTCGATTGACCCCACGCGGTCGTGAGATACGCGATGTCGTATCTGAGCTGTTTTCGCGCCACGCTGAGGGGCTGCAAAATCGCGGCGTGTTGGGGCTGGAAGGCATCGATGATATCACCACATCCCTGCGGCGGGTCGAGCGGTATTGGACGGACCAAATCCGGTACATCTATTGATCAGGGGCGCAGGGTATCTGTGGCATCGGACAGGGTGAGCCCATCTAGCTCGCGTATCAGTTTTCGGGTCATTGCGTCCTCATAGGCCTCAAAGCCCAAAGCGACTTCGACGAATGCTCCGGGCCCCAGTATAACCCATGTGTTGTAATAGGCGGAAAGCTCACCGACTTGGACATAGCGTTTGTCGCCATGACTGGGATCGTCGGCTCCGATCACCAGCCCATTGATCGTGATGCCGGTGTTTTCCAGTTCGGCTTTCACGCTGCGTGGATGAGGGCCCAGATTGTGCTTGCCGTCCCCTGACAGATCCAATGTGCGTTTCCAGCAATTCGGTTGCTGCGACAGTAGATTGGCTCCGAACCGCATTGCTGACCCAACAGCCGTGCCCTGTGGTGCGTTACCCCGCGCGACGGTCTTCAATTGGTCGCTGATCAGTGCAAGATCTTGTGCCGTGCGGATCTCAGTCCAGTTTACCAACATGCGTTGATGGCGGGTCTCGCTCCATTCGTAGATAGCCAATCGCACAGGCGCGCCGATGTCGGACAGTATCAGTTGAACAACTTCAGGGCGTTGCAAGGCTGCCGCCAGACCTCCGGTTTGCATCCTATACTCGGTGCTGTCGACCGAACCGGACACGTCCAGCCCCAACGCCAGTGCTTGCCTGCATTCCGACGCGGCGGCGCTGGCGAACATGGCAAATATCGCGGCCAGGAGGCGGATCATTGATGTGCACCCTCCTTCAACGCACCGATCTGCAATCCTTTCAGCTCACGTTCCAGCTTGCGACGCATCGCGCGTTCAAAATCCTCGAATCCTTGTGCGATTTCAAGAAACGCGCCAGGACCATGCAGAACGTTGTTTTCGAAAAACGGGATGAGGAACAGCTCTCCTTCAAAATCAGCAGCGTTGATCACCAGTCCGTTGACCACGACGTTTTGAAAAGGAAAGTGCCGGTATGCCGAGTCCGGCCCATAGCCGTCATTGTTTGAGCCATCGCCGGACAAATCGATGGTGTTAAAAAGGCAGGGTGGCGCTTGCTGCATCAAAGTCGCGCCAAACGCCAAGGCATAACCCATTGCCGTGGCCGAGGCGCTGTCCGAGCGAACCGATTGCTGCACCGTTGAGGCGGCAACCAGCAGGTCGGCTTCGGTGTTGATCATGGTCCAGTTCAGAATAACGCGTTGGGTGGTGCGGCCGCTCCACTCATACACGGCCAGCGCGACCGGCCCGGGCGACGAAAAAAATGCCTCGACCACTTCTGGTGCGATCAATGCAGCCGCAAGACCCTTCCGTTGCAAAACGTCTTCGTTCTCGTCCACGGAAGTCGAGATATCCATAGCGAGCGCCAGTGCAAGCCGGCAGGTCTCGGCCCGAACGGGGCTGGCCAGAACGGCCAGACCCAGCGCTATCAGCCAGCGGATCACCAGCTGCCGGTGCTTTCCATGCTGGCCCAGGGCTCGGCTGGTTCCAGCGCTTTGCCGTTTTGGAGCAGTTCGACCGAGATATTATCCGGAGACCGCACAAAAGCCATGCGACCATCGCGCGGCGGGCGGTTGATAACGACGCCGTTGTCTTGCAGGTGCTGACAAACTTCGTAGATGTTATCGACGCCGTAGGCTAAGTGCCCGAAATGGCGGCTGTCGCTGGGCAGGTTATCGTCGCCGTCCCAGTTATGCGTCAGTTCGATTGGCCGGTCCTTTTGCCCTGGCGGCGCCATGAAGATCAGCGAAAACCGGCCCTGTTCGCTGTCATACCGGCGGGTTTCCTTCAGGCCCAGCAGTTCGTAGAACGCCATCGACTTCTCCAGATCCTTCACGCGAACCATGGTGTGAAGATATGTCAGCCCCATTGTGGCTTCCTTTCTATTCAGGTGATGCGCTGCAGCTTAGCGCGCGGACCAAGCGTGTCGAGGGGCAGGGCGGACACAATTTGGAAATTGCGACGCTTGGTGCACATGTCGCGGTTCCGGTCTGGGAATTGCCGAGATATAGTGGTGGGCGACTCATTGCTGGAAAGGAACTTTCATGCCGCTGTCCTCTGACCAACTGGCCGAGATCGAAGCGCAACGGGCGCAATCGCATCCAACACGCCGCGTTGTGGCTGAGGGGATGGAAGACCACCTCTATACCGCGCATCAGGTGCTGGACCACGGCTTTGTACGCGTGATTGATTACATGGGGGATGACGCAGCGATTTGTCAGGCGGCACGTGTATCTTATGGCAAGGGCACCAAATCGGTGCAGAATGACGAGGGCCTGATCCGCTATCTGATGCGGCACTGGCACTCGACCCCGTTTGAGATGTGCGAGATCAAGTTGCATGTCAAACTGCCGGTCTTTGTCGCGCGACAGTGGATTCGCCACCGGACCGCAAATGTGAATGAGTATTCTGCGCGGTATTCGATTCTGGACCGAGAGTTCTATATCCCTGCGCCGGACCATGTGGCCGCGCAGTCTGAAGTGAACAATCAGGGCCGGGGCGACGCCCTTCAAGGGGAAGAGGCGGCCCGCGTTCTTGAGATGCTCAAGGCCGATAGCGCGCGGTGCTACGACAATTATGAAGCGATGATCAACCAGGATGGTCAGCAGGGGCTGGCGCGAGAACTGGCGCGCATGAACCTGCCTGCGAATATCTACACGCAGTGGTACTGGAAGGTGGACCTGCACAACCTGTTCCATTTCCTGCGTTTGAGGGCCGATCCACATGCTCAGTACGAAATCCGCGTTTACGCCGACATGATGTGCAAGATCGTTGCCGACTGGGTGCCCTTCGCGTATAGAGCGTTCGAAGATTACCGTTTGGGCGCGGTCAACCTTTCGGCGCAGATGGTTGATAGCCTGCGGCGCATGTTGGCCGGCGAAGCCGTGACGCAGGAAAACTCGGGCATGACAACACGGGAATGGCGCGAGTTCGAGGCAGTCATTCGCGAGGGTTAAAACCGACAAGACTCTTTCTTCTGATGTCATGATGCCATTTCGAGCGGTTCATGACATCAGTCATCAGTGTTATGTGTGAACGCTCGGAAATCGTGGTGTTCGGCGAAAACTAAAACACTCATGCCGATTCCAAACCGACGCGAGGGTAAGGTTTCAAACCCTTGAGAATGGACAACGGCCGGAAATTGGCCGTTGGCCTGCTTTTAGTACCCGCAGATGACGGGGTGTTTTATAACGGCTTCAAATCAGAGGCCATTTGTCGGCCGTCGCGTCCGTCTTCCAACTCATACGAGACTTTCTGATTGTCAGCGAGTCCGGTCAGACCGGACCGTTCTACGGCCGAGATATGAACAAAAACGTCCTTGCCACCTTCGTCAGGGGCAATAAACCCATAGCCTTTCGTGGTATTAAACCATTTCACGGTGCCAGTTGGCATTTCCCGTGTCTCCTTCTACTTACACGTTGTCCCACAAATTGGTGGGGGCAGTGGTTGACGCAACCACAACGCATCACCGCTTCGCCCACACGACGCAGCCCGAATTGTGTGTTTCGTCTTTTTCAACATTGCACGGTGAAGTAAAAAATCAAGAATTACTGGAAGCAGCAGGCAAAAATGCCCAAAATTCATACTAGTACAGGAACGGTCCCAAAATGCGTCTATATGGCCTGAAAAATTGCGATACGTGCCGTAAGGCATTAAAAGAAATAGAAAATATAGAATTTGTAGACGTTCGGACGCAAGGTGTTCCCGATTCTGTCCTGACAGAGGCGTTTGATACGTTCGGCGAAGCTTTGCTCAATACCCGGTCAACAACTTGGCGTGGATTGGACGCGGAACAACGCACGCGACCACCTTTGGAGCTGCTGAAGGAACACCCGACTTTGATGAAGCGCCCCTTGATCGAAAATGACGGTACGTTGTCGTTGGGCTGGACCGCAAAAACCAAGGCAAGTCTTGGCGTTACCTGATTGGGCGCTTATGTGTCTGACGTAATTATGAGGGTTTAAATGCGCAACGCATCAATGATTTTGGGCGTCATTGCCGGTTTGATCGGAATGATTGTTGGCTTTTTTGGCTATGGCTATATCGAATTCATAGACCATTACGGTGAGATCGAAGGCCTTGCTGAACAAGTGGACAACGCACAGTTCATCCAGACTGCTTCCATTATTGCACCTTTGCTGGCCATCGCGGGGGGCGCAATGGCCCATGCGCGGGCTCTGATCGGTGGAATATTGCTGCTGATCTCAGCCGTCGGGATGTATTTCGCGTTTGGTTTCAACGTCTTTACGATGTTCCCGGTGGCCTTTGCCGCCGTGGCGGGCATCCTTGGGCTGGCCGCGGGAAAGCCGGACGAGCCCAAGGCACATTTCTAGTTCACTTAATGCGCAGGATTCGGTCGGCCGAGAGCGGACCTGCGCCATTAATGACGATGACGAGGAACAGGAAAGTCCACATCATGCGTTGGTCTATCAATGAGATCGCATTGTCGAACAGGCTGCCAAGTTTCACTCCGTGCCCGGTAACGTCAGTGGCGGTCTGAACCCAGATAAAACCGATCATGCCCAATGCTGCCAGGCGTGTAAGTAGGCCAACCAGCAGCAGCGCGGGCAGAACGAACTCTGCAACGGTACCTAGGAAAATCACGATACGCTGGACAATGGTCAGCTGAGAAATATCGTACAAGGCGGCTTCGGCCGCTTTTGGAAAGATCTGACCAAACGCGCCTGCAGACGGCGAGAATATCGAACCGTCGATTTTTGTCATTGCTGAATTCCAGAAATAGAACAGCAGAACCGCGATGAACACGACCCGCGCCAGGGTCGGCGTCAACCAGCCAGAGGTCAATTCCAACCTTCCCAGGGTATTGTTGTGCAATGAGATCAGGGCAGTCATGTTGCCAGCCTTTCGATAGTCACAGAGGTTATTGCGCCGCCCTGCAAAAGCAGCGCCAGAGTGGCCCCAAGGTCAAATTCGGGGAATTCGGCAGAGGTTTGTTCAAATGCCTCGCCAATGGTAAGTCCGGCCTGAACGTGCGCGATCCAGTCCGCTCCGCCTTTGGGCAGAAAATGCGGGGCCGGGTCGAATTCGGGCCGGGTGATCAGGATATCTTCGGATCCGGGGGCAGGTTTTGGTGCACCGTCTTCTGAATTGAAGCGCCAGATCGAAAACAGCGGCCAATCTGACCGAAGAACCTTCATGGATGGCGCAAATTCCAGCTTTGCCAGAACGATCTCTTCCGGTGGGATGGCCAGCGCATCAGGCGGTGCAGGTTGGCTGTCAGCAGAGTGGTAGGACCGGCGCAGCGCCAGTTCCAGACGCGCGACGTCGGCAAGGTAGCCAAGGTGTGACAGCTGCTCCATCCCGGCAAGGAACTCCGGAAATTCCTCACCGTAGAACATCATCAGCGGTGAAGACGGGGGATGTTTGCGCAGGAAAAGCCCGGCAAGCCCATCCATGTTCTGAGATCCCAACAGCCGTGAGATCACCGGAAAGGCCTGATGCATCGCTTCGGTCAGCGAAACAGCCACGTTGTTGCGGTAAACGCTGAACCGTCGCCCGGCGGGGCGTTCTGCGGCATCCCACAAACCGTCCGGAACGGCCGCCGACGGGTCAAGCAGGGCTGCGCGGAACGTGGTTTGCGAAACGCTCATGCTGGGATGCGGTCCAGTGCCGCCTGCGCCCGATCTGCTTCAGCCCGAAGAACGGACCAGTCGGGTACGTCCGTATCCCATTCGATCAGTACGGGTTTCGGGCCGGAACGGTCCAACACGTAATCCAGCAACGTCCACACGGGATCAACGACTTCGCGACCGTGGCTGTCGATCAGCAAGGGACGACCATGGTCGTCTTCGTCTTCGTCATGACCGCCAAGGTGGATCTCGTGGACGTTGTCCAGCGGGTAGGCGTCGATGTAGCTCTGCGGCGAGAAGTCCAGATTGGTGGCCGACACAAAGACGTTGTTCACGTCCAGTAAAAGACCACATCCTGTCCGACGTGCGATTTCCCGCAGGAAGTCAGGCTCGGACCATGTACTTTCTTCAAAAGCCAAATAGCTGGATGGGTTTTCCAACAGCATTTGCCGCCCCACGGTTTCCTGAACCTGATCTATATGGGCACAGATACGCTCCAGCGTTTCGTCCGTGTAGGGCAGGGGCAGAAGATCGTTCAGGAAATGACTGTCATGGGTCGACCAGGCCAGATGCTCGGAAAAGCTGGCCGGATTCAGCCACCCCACCAAGTGTTTCAGGCGCGCCAGGTGATCGGGGTCCAAGGGGCCTTCTCCACCGATCGAGAGGCCGACGCCGTGGACGGAAATGGGGAATTTTTTAGAGAGGTGGCGCAATTGAGCCAGCGGCCTGCCGCCATCACCCATGTAGTTTTCGGCATGGATCTCAAGCCAGCTGACCGGATGCGCATGGTCCAGAATCTGGTCGTAATGCTGGGGTTTATACCCGACGCCCGGTGCCGCGGGCAGTCTGTTCGATCGAAGTGAACTATCCAGCATGTGCAAATCCTCCGGTCACGAAAAGAGGCGGGCGATAGGGCCCGCCCCTCCGATTCTCAGATGCTTGGGCTTATGCCGGCAGGTCGCGCTCCAGCGGTTCCAGCGAACCTTCGCGCGCTGCACCATCTGCCGACTTGGGCAGTTCGATATCGGCGCAGGTTCCAGCGTCGACCAAGGTCCAGGCATTGCCCTGATAGTCAACGGTCGAGGTGCCCGCGCAGGTGGTGCCGGGGCCAGCGGCACAGTCGTTCTGACCGGCCAGCGAAACGCCATAGCATTTTTCTTTGGCTTGTGCGGAGGCGGTTGTGGCGACGCCAGATACGGCTGCTGCAACTGCGCTTGCGATAACCAGGGTTTTTGCGGTGTTCGACATCTCGGTAATCCCTTTTGATGACTGCGTATGTCTTCTTGTGACAATGACAAAGGTAGTAGCTAAATCGGGGCAGGTGAATTCACGAGCCCGTGTCTCACAACCCCGTCAAAGAGCGTAATGCCCTCTTGAAGGTTAACAAACTGTTTTTGAAATGAAAAATTGAAAATGTTTCAATCCGGCCTCTAATTCGAGGCCGGATTTCGTGCAAATTATCGCCGAATGTTACAGAAGGTCGGGCGGGGTAGCCGCCAAAGACAACTCTTTTGTTACAGCCTCAAGCGATTGAACCTGTGTCTGTTTTTCGCCAAGGCGGCGCACACTTACCGTACGCTCGTCAACTTCGCGGTGACCGACGGCCAGAATGATCGGCACCTTGCCGACCGAGTGCTCCCGGACCTTGTAGTTGATCTTTTCGTTGCGAATATCCGCCTCGGCACGCACGCCCGCGGCCTTCAGCGTTTCGACAACTTCCAATACATAGTCATCCGCCTCTGACGTGATCGAGGCGACCACGACCTGTCGCGGGGCCAACCAGAACGGCAGTTTGCCAGCATGTTCTTCAATCAGGATACCGATGAAGCGTTCGAACGAGCCCAGGGTCGCACGGTGCAGCATGAACGGACGATGCTTTGCGCCATCGGCTCCGATAAAGTTTGCATCCAGACGTTCGGGCAAGTTGGGATCAACTTGCAGGGTGCCGCACTGCCATGTCCGGCCGATCGCGTCGGTCAGAGTGAATTCCAGCTTGGGGCCATAAAACGCGCCTTCGCCTTCTAGGACTTCATAGTCATAGCCCGCTGCCTTACAGGCATCACCCAGCGCCTTTTCGACCAGATCCCAGCTTTCGTCTGATCCGATCCGCTTTTCCGGGCGAGTCGACAGTTTGATGGTCCAGTCATGGAACCCTAAGTCGGCATAGACCTTGGACAGGAACGCGATAAACTTGGCGGTCTCAGATTCGATCTGTTCCTCGGCGCAGAAGATATGGCCATCGTCCTGCGTGAAACCGCGGACCCGCATGATCCCATGCAAAGCGCCCGAGGGTTCATACCGCGCGCAGGATCCAAACTCGGCCATGCGTAGAGGCAGGTCGCGATAGGACTTCAGGCCCTGATTGAACACTTGCACGTGGCAGGGGCAGTTCATCGGCTTCAGCGCGTTGATCGCCTTTTCGCGAGCATGCTCCTCGTCCACTTCGACGATGAACATGTTCTCCTGGTATTTGTCCCAGTGGCCAGACGCTTCCCACAGTTTGCGGTCTACGACCTGCGGCGTGTTCACCTCGACGTAACCGTCGCGTTCCTGCATCCGGCGCATATAGTCCTGCAGAGTGGTATAGATTTTCCAGCCATTCGGGTGCCAGAAAATCTGACCCGGTGCCTCTTCCTGCATGTGGAACAGGTTCATCTCGCGGCCCAGCTTGCGGTGGTCACGTTTGGCGGCCTCTTCCAGCATGTGAAGGTGCGCTTTCAACTTTTCCTTGCCGGTGAAGGCCACGCCGTAAATGCGCTGCAGCATCGCGCGGTCGCTGTCGCCACGCCAATAGGCGCCAGCAATGCTCATCAGCTTGAAGGCGTCGCCCGGCAGTTGGCCGGTGTGCTGCATGTGCGGGCCACGGCAGAGGTCCTGCCAGTGGCCGTGCCAGTACATGCGAAGCGGTTCGTCACCCGGAATGGCTTCGATCAGCTCGACTTTATAAGGCTCGTTATTGGCCTTGTAGAATTCGATTGCGCGCTGACGGTCCCAGATTTCGGTGGTGACGGGATCGCGCTTATTGATGATCTCCTTCAT
Organism: Ruegeria sp. CDSA246; assembly: GCF_059611225.1. NCBI lineage: Bacteria > Pseudomonadati > Pseudomonadota > Alphaproteobacteria > Rhodobacterales > Roseobacteraceae > Ruegeria > Ruegeria sp. CDSA246. Next base: position 44,023 of record NZ_JBXWPD010000005.1, read on the forward strand.
CTTTTTCTCGATGAGGCCGAGATCTTCGGGCGTGAACGGTTCTTCCCGGTCGAAATCATAGTACCAGCCATTGTCAATCACCGGGCCGATGGTGACCTTGGTTGCGGGCCAGATTTCCTGCACCGCGCGTGCCATCACATGGGCCAGATCGTGACGGATCAGCTCGTTGGCCTGCTCTTCATCCTTCATGGTGTGGATGGCGATCTGCGCGTCAGATTCGATGGGCCACTGCAGGTCCCAGTGCTGGCCGTTCACGGTGGCCGAGATGGCCTTTTTGGCCAATGAGGTCGAGATGTCGGCAGCCACCTGCGCGGGCGTCACGCCTGCGTCGAAGGATCGGGAATTGCCGTCGGGAAAAGTAAGGGAGACTGACTGTGAGTCTAGGGCCATATCGGCTCTCCTCGTCGGTTTGGCGCCCACTGAACGCCCGGTTGCGGGTTATGTGTGTTCGATCCATTTGGCAGTTGCAGCATGACCTGTCAAGCTCCCAACCGCGCTGTGGCTGACGCGGCGGGAGGTTCGAATTCGGGAATTGCAGCCACGGGGCAGCCGTGCATGATGAACCTCAAAAGGAAAGAGGGCAACATGGCAGCGACGGATTTTCTGAACACGGCGCAGGGGCGGCGGTTGGCTTATCACAAAAGCGATGGGGCAGGGCCGACGGTTGTTTTTCTGGGCGGGCTGAAGTCTGACATGGAGGGCACCAAGGCGGTGCATCTTGAGGCTTGGGCCAAGGCGCGCGGTCAGGCATTCCTGCGGTTTGATTATTCTGGTCACGGTGAAAGTTCGGACAAGTTTGAGGACGGCTGTATCGGGGACTGGCACGAGGACACTCTGGCCGCCGTGACTGAGCTGACTGTTGGGCCTTTGATCATTGTCGGATCGTCAATGGGCGGCTGGCAGGCGCTTTTACTGGCCAAAGCGTTACCGGACCGGATTGCCGGTATTGTCACAATCGCCGCGGCCCCGGATTTTACCGAGGACGGGTATTGGGCATCGTTTTCTGACACGCAAAAACAGGTGTTGGAGACCGAAGGGTATGTCGAACTGCCCTCGGACTATATGGAGCCCTACATCATCACGAAGCGTATGATCGAAGATGGAAGACAACGGCTGGTTTTGCGGGATGGAATGAACCTTCCTTTTCCGGTTCGTTTTCTGCAGGGGACTGCAGATACGGCGGTTTCCAGTGCAACCGCAATGCGTCTATTGGACCACGCCACGGGACCTGACATGCGTCTGCTGTTGGTCAAGGACGCTGACCACAGATTCTCGGACGGGCCATGCCTTGAGATCATCGAAAACGCCGTGCTTGAAGTGATGGGCGTGCAATGATCCGGGCATTCGGCAAAATTATAGGTCGTTTTCTTCTAGTGCTGGTTGCGGCTGGCGCTTTGATCTATTGGTTCGGCCCCCGCGAAGAGGTGAACCTGAATCCGACATTTGAACCCCGCAAGTTTGGCGAAGGGGTGCAGGTCTATTTCGAAAGCGTCGAGTCCACTTTCGATGACATTACTCCGGGTGTTGAGAAACGGGTTATCTGGCGAGACGGGTTCAAAGAACAGCGCACGCCGGTTTCCATCCTGTATGTGCACGGGTTTTCCGCCTCGTCCGAAGAAATTCGTCCGGTCCCCGATATGGTCGCAGAGGCGTTGGGGGCCAATCTGGTCTACACCCGCTTGCAGGGCCATGGGCGCGGTGGGGATGCAATGGCCGAAGGCACCGCCTCGGGCTGGATGCAGAATATGGCCGAAGGGTTGGCTGCCGCTCGGGCGGTGGGCGATCAGGTTGTCGTGATTTCGACCTCGACCGGCGGAACGCTGGCTGCGGCTACGGCATTGGACGACGCGCTTATAGAAAACGTAGCCGGATTGGTCTTTGTCTCTCCGAACTTTGGCGTGAACACGCCCGGTGCCTGGATACCGGGCCTTCCTTGGGCGCGAAGCTGGTTGCCATTGATCATGGGGGAAGAACGGGACGTCTCTGGCCCGGACCCGGAAAAGAACAAGTACTGGTCGTCGGTTTATCCGTGGGAGGCAGTTGTGCCTATGACCGCCTTGGTTGAGTCTGTTTATGCATTGGACTTCTCGCAGGCGCGTGCCCCAGCGCTGTTCTGGTTCTCTGACGATGATCAGGTTGTGCGTCCGGACTTGACCCACAAGGTGGCCGATGCCTGGGGCGGGCCTGCAAGTGTTCAGACGGTAACGATGGGGCCGGGTGATGACCCGTCATCCCATGTGATCGCCGGACGCTTGATGTCTCCGGGGCAGACGGATGCCGCGGTCGCTGGTATTCTGGCATGGCTGAAAGAGCAGGGGATCGAATGATGGAACAGCGCGTCAGCTTAATAACGGTTGGGGTCGAGGACCCGGAAGCCGCGGCCGTGTTCTATGAAAAGATCGGCTGGAAACGTGTCGATAGCCCGGATGGTGTGATTGCCTTTGACTTGATCGGGCAGACCTTGGGCATGTATCCGCTGCCAGCACTGGCCGATGAGATCGGTGTCGATGTCGGCACCTTGGGTAGCGGAGCACTTACGCTCAGCTATAATTGCCGGTCGAAAGAAGAGGTCGCGCAGGTTCTGAGCAAGGTCGAAGAGGCCGGTGCCGAGGTTCTCAAACCGGCTTCGGATGTGTTCTGGGGCGGGCATCACGGTTATTTCCGCGCGCCCGAGGGGACGATATGGGAGGTCGCTTTCAACCCGTTCTCACCTCTGGCCCCTGATGGGGCGTTTCGTTGGAACGGGTACGGGTAATGCGCAAGCCGGGCAGCATGTGGAGCCTTGAAACTCTTGGCCGCGTGCGCCTGTCCCGGCACTTTTTCATGCGGGATTTCCTGTATTCAGAGATTGGAAATTTCCATGAAAAACAGAACCTTCCCGACAACCCTGATCTTGCCATCGAAACTGGTCGGGCCTTTTGCCAGACGTTGCTCGACCCGTTAGAGGAAACGTTCGGACGTGTTGCCGTGCGCTCGGGCTACCGGTCGCCGTCTCTAAACCAATTTGGCAATGAAAACCGGCTGAACTGTGCCCGAAATGATAATCCGCTGGAGTGCCATATCTGGGATTGGGGCACCGGCGATTATCGGGTTGCTGGGGCGTCGATTGTCATTCCGTGGTTCGCGGATCGTTATGCGGAAGGCCGGGATTGGCGCGATCTTGCGTGGTGGATGCACGACCATCTGGAGTATTCCGAGATTTGGTTCTTTCCAAAACTTTGTGCCTTCAATCTGGTGTGGCGACCAATTCCCCTCAAGCGTATCGACAGCTACATCGCCCCGCGCGGCTGCCTGTTGCGTGCGGGCGAAAATCCGGGCGAAGACCTGAAGACTCGTCAAAGGCGCTACGCGGATTTTCCCACGTTTCGCGGTATTGCCTATCCGTGAAGTTTGACTTGCTCAGACTTATAAAACCTCTCATCTTGTTAAAAAACAAAGCCGCTCAAGAGGCTGAGACGAAGGAGGCCGCGATTGATCGAGCCGTTGGTTCTATTGCCCGGATTGATGTGCGATTCTAGGGTGTTCGCCCCTCAGATCGCCCACTTTTCTCGTCAACGCGCGGTCACGGTTGCACCAGTTTCGTTGGGCGAGCGGATTGAAGAGATCGCATCGGGCCTTTTGGATCAACTGCCCCATCGTTTCGCGCTGGCCGGGTTGAACATGGGCGGCGCCGTGGCCTTGGAACTTGTTCGCCGTGCACCCGACCGAATCTCGCGCCTGTGTCTGATGGCGACGGATGCGCAGGCCGACACGCCCCAGATCGCAGCAACGCGAGAAGAGCATATGGTCGGCGCGAAGGCCGGACGGCTTGAAGAGGTGATGCGAAAAATCATTGGGTCAGACACACTGGCCCCAGGGCCAAGACGCGTTCCTATCCTAAATGACGTGATAACAATGGCTCTGGACCAGGGGCCGGATGTCTTTGACCGGCAGATGCGCGCTTTGCAGCGGCGCGCTGATCAGCAAGGGGCGCTGAGGACGATCAAGTGCCCCACGCCGGTGCTGTGTGGGGCGCGTGACCTGCTGTCACCTGTGCGCAAACACGCCTTTATGGCGGAATTGATCCCGGATGCCGAACTGAAAGTGGTCGAGGACGCGGGACATTTGCCAACCCTCGAGACCCCTCAGGTCGTCAATGAAGCGCTTGAGAACTGGTTAAGCACACCTGCGCGAACCACCTACGGATAAAGGGCTGCGCGTTCGGATTTGCTGAGGATCACAGGCTCGGCAACCGGGTCAAAAGTGCCTGGGTCGAAGAAGGGTGTGTTCTTCCAACTGCCTGACACCCGCGATTTCGCGACACGGGTCACTAGCCCATATACGGCTGACCCAATCTTTTCATGGGTCTGTTTGCCGTGTCCTGTGGGGATAAACCCGCGCGTGGTGATCGGCCCCAACCCACTTGGGTCGGGGATACGTTTGACGATAAAACCCGCGAATGGGAACTTCGGCGTTGTTGGTGTGGTCGCCAGTGGCGCATTGCAGCAACTGGCATACCAGCGCATCATCCCTTTGGGGCTTAGTTGCATCAGCGCGAGATGCTCTGCGCCACCGTCGAAATGGATCTCTTCCGGAAGCATCTGCAGGATTTCAACAGGACCGGGGGCAGGATCGGGTTGCCCAAAGTACAATTGCGCCGCGCGGCAATCGTGACAGTAGCACACGACATGTGTGCCGTGTTTCACGCCTGCGGCGCTGATCCGTCCATGTAGGGAACCGCAAGAGCAGGAAAACGGGGTATCTTTCACCGTCTTCCTGCTCATCGTTTTCAGGCCACTTTGTTTTTGTTTGCCGCGCGACGCTGTGGTTTGCGCGTGTTGGCGTTCATGAAGTCGATCACAAGCGGCCGGATATTGTCGCGCCAGCTGCGCCCCGCGAAGATGCCGTAATGGCCGGCGCCGGGTTCGACATGACTTGCCTTTTTGTTGGCCGGCAAGCCGGTGCACAACTCAAGAGCGGCGATACACTGACCTGGGGCCGAGATGTCATCGTTTGCGCCTTCGACCGATTTGACCGCAACATCAGTGATTTTGCCGATATCGACTTTGTGCCCCGCAACAATGAACTCGTTGCGCGCGATTTCGCGGTTTTTGAAAACGCGCTCGACTGTGGACAGGTAAAACTCGGCTGGCATATCCATAACGGCCAGATATTCATCGTAGAACCTGTTATGGGCATCGTGATCCGATGCTTCACCCCGCATCACGCGCTGGATCTGATCTGTAAACGCCTTGGAGTGGCGGTCTGCATTCATTGACATGAAAGAGGCAAGCTGCAGTAGTCCGGGATAGACCATGCGCCCAACGCCTTTATATTTGAAGCCCACGCGTTGGATCATGGTTTCTTCCAACTGTCCCATGGTGACGCGGCGGCCGAAATCTGTCACGTCGGTCGGAGTGGCGTCAGGGTCAACCGGCCCACCGATCAGGGTCAGTGTGCTTGGCTGGGCTTTGGGTTCAACCTCGGCCAGATATGCGGTCGCGGCCAGGGTCAGCGGAGCGGGTTGGCAAACGGCGACGACATGTGTGTCCGGGCCCAGTTCCTTCATAAAATCGACAAGGTAGAGCGTGTAATCCTCGACATCGAACTTGCCTTCGGAAACGGGAATATCACGCGCATTATGCCAATCAGTTACGTAAACCTCGCAATTGACCAGCAGGCTCTTGACTGTCGAGCGCAACAAAGTCGCGTAGTGCCCCGACATAGGTGCAACCAACAGTACCTTACGGGGTTGTTCTTCCCGTCCGTTGACGCGAATATGGATCAGGTCGCCAAATGGGCGCTCCATTACGGGAACAATATCAACAAGGTGGTCTTTGCCATCCTCACACGTGAACGTTCGAATACCCCAGTCCGGCTTTGCGATCATGCGCTGAAACGTGCGCTCGGTCACTTCGCCCCATGCGGCCATCATGCTGAACGCTGGGTTGGGGATCATGGAGAACAGTGGGTAAGACGCCATAGCACTGGCCGTTGCCCCCATCCATTGGTTCGTGTTGCGCATGGTTTCCATAAGGTCGTAGGTCATCATGTAGCGCATATAGGGGGCCTCCTGGCTGCCGGTGTGAGTGTCGGACCATTCGTCGCTTTGTTCCCCAAGCCCACGACGATTATTCTGCATAGCAGCGAGGTTAAGGGGGAATTGTTAAAATGACAACAAGTGAACACCAGACACAGGAGCTATCCCCGGAACACCTTGAGAGGCTTAAAGAAAATATGGACAAGGTGGAGGAGCTTTCGAAGCGGCTTGTTGATGCGATGTCGGGAAAGAAGGGTCATAACCCTGCGTTAGACGGTCCGAATCAAGAGCTTTATGCAAAGGCAGCATCGGCGTATTGGGCTGAGGCGATGCAGAACCCGGCCAAGCTGTTGGAGCAGCAGATCGAGTTCTGGGGCCAGTCTGTTCTGAACTTTGCCGAGGCGCAGCAGGCGCTGGTGAGCGGCGAGGAGGCGGAAGAGGCCGCCTCCGCCCCCCGGGACAAGCGGTTTTCCAACCCTCTGTGGGAGACAAACCCGTATTTCAAATTCATCCGCCAGCAATATCAGACCAATGCCGAAGCCATCGCGCAAGCAGTGGCTTCGGTCGAGGATCTGGATGTGCAGGACAAGCAGCGGCTGGCGTTCTTCTCGCAGCAGATCATCGACATGATGTCTCCGACGAACTTTCTGGCGACCAACCCGGATGCGCTGGAAAAGGCGGTTGAGACGGAAGGCCAGTCACTGATCCAGGGGCTGGAAAACCTCGTGGCCGATCTCGAGGCTAATGACGGTGAGATGGTGGTGAAGCTGGCCGATGACAGCGCCTTTGAGGTTGGCGGCAATATCGCGACAACGCCCGGCGATGTGATCTATCGCAACCGGCTGATGGAGCTGATCCAGTACAAACCGGCGACCGAGACGGTGCACGAAACACCGCTGGTGCTGTTCCCGCCCTGGATCAACAAGTTCTACATTCTGGACCTCAAGGCGCAGAACAGCCTGATCAAATGGGTGACCGAGCAGGGCTATACCCTGTTTGTGGTCAGCTGGGTGAACGCCAATGAATCCCACGCCGATATTGGCATGGAGGATTATATCCAGGAGGGATTCCTGACCGCGATCGAAGAGGTCAAATCGATCTGCAAGGTCAAACAGGTCAACGCTGTCGGTTACTGCATCGCGGGCACCACGCTCAGCCTGACGCTGTCGCTGCTCAAGCAACGCGGCGACAAGTCGATTAAGTCGGCCACGTTCTTCACGGCCCTGACCGACTTTGGAGACCAGGGAGAGTTCACGCCCTTCCTGCAGAACGACTTTGTGGACGGGATCGAGGATCAGATCTCGGAGGACGGTGTACTAAAAGCGTGGATCATCGGGCGCACGATGTCATTTCTGCGCTCAAAGGACCTGATCTATGGGCCTGCGATCCGCAGTTATATGATGGGTGAGACACCGCCCGCGTTTGATCTGCTGTTCTGGAACGGGGACGGGGCCAATCTGCCCGGCCGCATGGCGGTTCAGTACCTGCGCGGCCTATGTCAGCGCAATGACTTCGTCACCGACGGGTTCGAATTGCTGGGGCACAAGCTGCATGTGCGCGACGTGGACGTGCCGCTGATGGCGATCACCTGCGAGACCGATCACATCGCGGCGTGGAAGGCGTGTTATCGCGGAGTGCAGCAGATGGGGTCGCAGTCAAAGACCTTCATCGTCTCGGAATCGGGGCATATCGCCGGAATCGTGAACCCGCCCAGCAAGAAGAAATACGGGCATTACACCAACACCGATTTGAAGGCAGACCCCGAAACCTGGCTAAAAGAGGCCACGTATCACGAAGGGTCCTGGTGGCCCCGGTGGGAGGCTTGGTTGAAGAAGCGGTCAGGCAAACAGGTGCCAGCGCCCACGCCCGGCGATTCGGGCCACCCCAGCTTGGCGCCGGCGCCGGGGACCTATGTACGGGTCAAGGCAAGCGGTTGATTTTAAATTATTTCGTGGAAAAATTCTGCAATGCAGCAAGAAAAATCTTGCAATGCTGCATTGCGGCATCCATATTATCCTCAAGCTGATGAAAACCGGGGTGGGCCCGGTTCGGCAAAAGGATTTAGGACAATGGCAAAGACGCAAGATTTCACCGCGACCCTGAAAGACGTTATGGGCGCGTTCCCCGTTGACACCACCGCTCTGGAAGGAGCTTTCAAATCGACCGCGACGCTGAACGAAAAGCTGTCGGGTGTTGCACTGGAAGCGGCTGAAAAGTCGGCTGAGATCTCGAACAAATGGACCAAGGACACCCTGGCCAAGCTGACCGAGATGTCGAAAGCCAAGGCAGAGCCTGCAGACTACGCCAAAGCGGCCACCGACTTCGCCAGCGCATCGGCTGAAGTTGCAGCTGAAAACATGGCAGCCTTCGCAGAGATCGCGAAAAAAGTTCAGTCCGAAACCGTTGAGCTGCTGATGGCAGCTGGCAAAGACGTAGCCGAAGACACAACCGCGGCTGTCAAAAAAGCCACCAACGACGTGACCGCAGCTGCCAAGAAAGCAACTGCTGCCAAGTAAGCAAACGCCGCGAGGCGCACCCACTCCTCCCAATCGGTGCTATCGCGCAGGGCAGGTCGAAAGACCTGCCCTTTCTTTTTGTGCTGCGCTCGCATAATCTCTGCTGCAATGCATCATCCTTGGGGAGGGTAAACGGTGTCGGAACAAGAAAAACCACTGTTGATCAAACGTTACGCCAGCCGTCGGCTGTATAACACCGAGACCAGCGACTACGTCACGCTTGAAGACATTGCGTCGTTTATTCGGGACGGGCGCGAAGTACAGATCATAGACCTGAAGTCAGGTGATGATCTGACGCGGCAATATCTGCTGCAAATCATTGCTGAACACGAAAGCCGCGGCGAAAATGTGCTGCCGGTCAATGTGCTGAACGATCTTGTGCGCAGCTACATGCTGCCGGGTGGCGGTGTGATGCCGCAATTCCTACAAAGCTCATTCGAGATGCTGCGGGAAAACCAGAGCAAGATGATGGAAAACATGAGCGCGATGAATCCGATGTCTCAGATGCCGGGATTCGATGCAATTCAGGCGCAGCAGCAAGCATTCCTGAAAGCCATGACAGGTGGTCTGTCCGGCGGATGGTCCGGTCCGGACAAAGACGATGACGCCAAATCCGAGCCCAAGGAAGATTTGGACGACATCAAAAAACAGTTGGCGGAACTGCAGCAAAAGCTGTCCAAGCTTAACTGACGTGGCCCAAGATGCGCTGGTTGATCCTGAGTATCACGCTACTTTGGATGCAACCCGCGTCGTCGCAAGGTGTTTTCTCGGACCAGTGGACCCAAGTTTGTACATTGGGGACACGGGCCGAAGCCGGATGTGATGCGATTCGTGCACGCGAAATTCTTGCGGCCGATCAGCCCCCGTGGCGGGCGATTGGACGTGTTAATTTTGCCAGTCGGGATCAGAAGTCTCACTGCACCGGTGTTCTTGTTTCGGACAATCTTGTCCTGACCGCCGCGCATTGCCTGTACAACACACCGCGTCAGCGGTGGATTCCACCCTCAAGCATCCGTTTCGCCGCCGGTTATCAGCGCGGAGAAGCTGCTGCGGTTTCAGGCGTGAAAGGGTATCGGCTCCATCCCGAACAGGGCGTTGAAGGTCGGTTTGATGACAGAGCAGACCTGGATTGGGCGGTTCTGGAACTCAGCGCGCCGATTGGGCAGCAAGTCGGCTATCTGCCGCTGGGGGATGATAGCGCCACTAGCACGTTTGTTGCGGGGTATCCCGGTATCCGGCCCCATGTGCTGAGCAAAACAAAAACCTGCCAACCGCACCGCCATTCAAGCGGGGTTTTGCTGGCGACATGTCCGGTCATGATGGGCGATTCTGGTGCGCCTTTGTTGGTTAGGACGGAAACCGAATTGCAGGTTGTCGGAATCCTATCCCGCGTGGCTGAAACCCCCAAGGGGATCACAGCACTGTTTTTGCCGGTCGATCTGTTTGACCTTGGACCTTAGTCGTCGTCAGGTTCCGTAGACAGGAACCGGGCCTGTAACCTCGCCCACAGACGCCAGCAGGATATCCGAAATCACGTCCAGCTCTTCGCGCGTCAGGCGGACAGGCAGCCGTACGTCGCAGGCTTTCATAAGCATTGTGCGGGTTTGCGGTAGCTCGAACTTTTCCGGCAGGAATTTCCAGTTCCAGAATGCGCGTGCGTTGTCCTGGCTCAGGCCAAAGACCTGAACTTTGACGCCCCGCGCCTCAGCTGCCGCAGCAAAGGCGCGGATTTCGTTGTCGTCCATGTCCACAAGGTTGAACTGAATAGAATCCGGTGCCCGGCGTTCAGGCGCTAGTGGGGCGGGGACATCGATATGGGGCGATGTATTCAGCCGGTCTGCTACATAGTCGTGGTTGGACAGGCCATCACGCACACGACGCGCAAGTTCCGGGATTTGGGGCCGGATCACCGCAGCGCTCAGATTGCTCATCCGCAAATTATAGAGCGGCAATTGGTTCTGCCAGCGAGCAAATGCCTGCTCCAACTCGGGCGAGTTGTCGCCTTGCGGTCCCTTATGCTTCTTCCAGTTATGTTCATACGCGCCCGACATGATCACGGCTTGCGCCACCAGATCGGCGTCGTCGGTGATCAGAATACCGCCTTCGCCCGCGTTGATCATCTTGTAGGACTGAAATGAGAAGCAGCCGATCTTGCCAATCGTTCCGATATTGCGCCCATGCCAGGTTGTGCCCAGCGAGTGCGCCGCGTCCTCGATCACAGGGATGCCGCGCGCGTCACACAGCGCCATGATGGCGTCCATGTCTGAAGTGTGGCCGCGCATGTGGCTGATGATCACGGCCTGAACTCCGTCCAGCTTGGCCTCGAAATCCGACATGTCGATGCGGTAATTCTCACCCACTTCGCACAGCACCGGAATGCAGTCCGCATGCACGACCGAGGACGGAACGGCGGCGAAGGTGAAACCGGGGATCAAAACCCGCGCATCCCGCGGGAGGCCGAGCGCCTTGAGCGACAGGAACAGGGCAGCCGAGCAGGACGAAACGGCCAGCGCGTATTTACTGCCCAGCAGCTTGGCAAACTCGGCCTCAAGCAAGGCAACCGGCGCGTCCTGCGGTGCGGTATAGCGAAACAGATCGCCTGACTGCATCAGGGCGTCGATGGCTTCTTTTGCTGCTGGGGGGATTGGTTCGGCGGCATGAACGTTTGGCGGAAGCGTCATATTTGATTTTCCCAAATTCTATCTTTGGGAAAGTTAAAGCTAAACGAAATGCAAGCCAAGCCCTCATTCGCCCCTAAGGCGAAATTTCACCGATATGCCAAAATTCCTAAAGGTCAGAAACCCAACCGGTCCCGCAGCGCGAACCATGTCATCGCCAGCACCAGCAGAGGGCTGCGCAGGGCAGTGCCTCCTGGAAAGGGCATGGCGGGGACGCGGGCCATCGTGTCGAACCCTTCGGCTTGCCCCCGGATGGCCAGTGCCATCAGTTGGCCCGCATGCGTGGCCGTGCCGACCCCGTGCCCGGAATAACCCGACGCGGAAAGGATATTGGGCGCGATCCGCGTCAGATACGGCATCCGACGCATTGTGATGGCCAGAGTGCCGCCCCAAGCGTAGTCGATTTTTACATCCCTCAAGTGCGGGAAAATCTCGGTCATCGGTTTGCGCACTGTTGCCGTGATGTCACTGGGAAAACGGTAACCGTAGCTTTCGCCACCGCCGAACAGCAGGCGGCCATCGGCGCTAAGGCGGAAGTAATTCACCACGAACTTGGTGTCGGCGACAGCCACGTCCTTTGTCAGAACGCGGGCGGTATCCGCGCCCAAAGGCTCGGTCGCGGCGATGAAATTGTTGATGGGCATGACCTTGGTGGCCACCTTGCGGTTCAGATCGCCGAGATATCCGTTGCAGGCCAGAATGACGTGGTCTGCCGTCACATTGCCCTGCGCGGATTTCACAACGGCTGGGGTGGTTTCTTCGACGCCAAGAACCTCGGTGCTTTCATAGATTTGTACGCCTGCTTTTGCCGCTGCCTGAGCCAGCCCCAACGCAAAATTCAGCGGATGCAGATGCGCCGCGCCCATATCTAAATAGCCGCCTTGATAAGAGGGCGAAGGACACAATGCCTGACCTGCGCCTTCGTCCAGAACCTTGATCTGGTTATAACCATAGCGGTCGGACAGATGCGCCGCGTGATCGTGAAGCTCTTGCTGTTCACCATTGCTGAGGCCCAGAACGGCCACGCCGGGTTTCAGATCACAGTCGATCTGGTGCTTCGCGATCAGGGATTTGACCAGATCTTTTGCGTCTTCGGCCAGGTCCCACAGCTTGGCGGCGTCATCATCGCCGACCAGCCGCTCGAGGTCTTCCTGATCCATCCGCTGTGCGCTGCCCAATTGCCCGCCATTGCGGCCCGAGGCCCCAAAGCCAACGCGGTGCGCCTCAAGCAGAACAACATCGAACCCTGCTTCGGCCAGATGCAATGCGGCGGACAGGCCGGTATACCCGCCGCCGACAATGCAAACATCAGCCTTCACATCGCCGGACAGCGCGGGGAAGCGATCCACCGGATTGGCCGTCGCAGCGTACCAGCTGGCCGGGTACTCGGCCTTGCGGTCATTGGAATAAAGCAGGTTCATCGGGTGCCTCAGACATTCATCAGCAGATGCTCGCGCTCCCACGGAGAGATGACCTGCAGGAATTCCTCGTATTCGGCCCGTTTGACGATGCCATAGACGCGGGCGAACTCAGGGCCCAGAACTTCGTGCAAGGCAGTGGCCTCATCAAACAGGTCCAAAGCGTTGCCCATAACCTGCGGGATATCACCTTCGCCCTCATAGGCGTCACCATAGAATTGGCGGCGCGGGCGCTCTTGCTGGGTCAGGCCCAGATAACCACAGGCCAGAGACAACGCGATGCCCAGATAGGGGTTGCAATCCATGCCGGCGATCCGGTTTTCCACGCGGCGGGCCTCGGGGCCGGACAGGGGTACGCGAATGCCGGTGGTACGGTTGTCGCGCGCCCATTCCAGATTGATCGGCGCGGCGTGGTCTTTCACATAACGGCGGTAGGAATTCACGTATGGGGCCATCACGGCCAGACCAGCTGGCAGGTGGTTCTGCAACCCGGCAATGAAGTTGTAGAACGCATCCGTTTCACCGCCTTGAGGACCGGAAAAGATGTTCTGGCCTGTTTCCATGTCGATAATCGAGTGGTGGATGTGCATGGCCGAGCCCGGCTCATCCTCGATCGGTTTCGCCATGAAGGTAGCAAAGCAGTTGTGGCGCAGCGCGGCCTCGCGGATCAGACGTTTGAAGTAGAACACTTCGTCAGCCAGCTTGACCGGGTCGCCATGGCGCAGGTTAATCTCCAACTGACCCGCGCCGCCTTCCTGCGTGATGCCGTCAATCTCGAACCCTTGATGTTCAGCAAAATCATAGATGTCGTCGATCACAGGTCCGAACTCGTCCACCGCGGTCATCGAATAGGCCTGCCGCGCGGCTGCCGGACGACCCGAACGGCCCATCATCGGTTTGATGCCCTGTGCCGGGTCGACATTGGGGGCGACCAGAAAGAACTCCATTTCCGGTGCTACGACCGGTTTCCATCCCTTGTCATGATACAGCTGCACGACGCGTTTCAGAACATTTCGCGGGCTGAAAGGGATCGGCTTATCGTCCCGATCGTAGGCGTCGTGAATAACCTGCAATGTCCAGTCACCCGTCCACGGCGCGGCAGATACGGTCGAGAAATCAGGTTTCAAGATCATGTCCCGCTCGATAAAGCCGTCTTCACCCGCTGCTTCGCCCCAATCGCCGGTGATGGTTTGATAAAAGATGCTGTCGGGCAGGTGGAAATAAGTCTGCCGCGCGAACTTGCTGGCAGGTACGGCCTTGCCGCGCGCAATGCCCGGCAAGTCCGAGATGATGCATTCGACCTCATCCAGCCGGTGGCCGGAGATATAGGTTCTTGCTGCTTCTGGCAGCTGGTCTGTCCAGTCGGCCATCAGGCCCTCTCTTTCTTCAGAAATTCTGCCATGTGCCGTCCGATGGTCGCGTTGTCGTCGGGGCCGGGCAGCCGGTTAGCGGCAGCTTCCATCAACGGGTCGGGAACCACACCCTTGCCGCGCGTTTCCATCAGGCCCTGGATAAAGGCATCGCCGTATTCCGGGTGGGCCTGCACGGTCCAGATGTTGTCGCCATAACTTACCATCGCATTGCGGCAAAAGTCGTTGGTGCCGATCACACGCGCGCCTTCGGGCAGCTCAACCACCTGATCCTGATGCCAGGCATTCAGGGTGACGGATTGGCCTTCCAAGTCATATTCGGTGCGCCCCACGGCCCAGCCGCCGGTGAACTTTTCGACTTTGCCGCCAAGCGCCTGCGCGATGATCTGGTGGCCAAAGCACACACCGATCAGCGGACGACCGCTGCGTTGAATGGCGCGGATCAGATCCTCAAGCGGTGGTATCCACGCATGATCTTCATACGCGCCATGGCGCGAGCCGGTGATAATCCAGCCATCAGCCTGAAACGCGTCCTTGGGGAATTGGCCGTCTACAACGGCGAAGGTTTCGTAGGTAAAACCATTGCCGTCCAACAGCGCGGCAAACATCGCGTCATATTCGCTGAATTTGTCCTGCAGTTCATCAGGTGGATGGCCGGTCAGTAGGATGCCGATTTTCATGGGTCACCAAATTTGATCAAATTTATTCTAGCCCAGCGGATGCGGGCGGGCAAGGGGGCTCATACGGCTTCGACATAACTCAGCCAATGGTTTTCGGATGGACGCTCGGCGAACCGCTTGATTTCCTGTCGCTTGGTCATGGCGAAATAGCGGATCAGGTCGGCCGGAAAGATGCGCGCGACATTGGGGTCTGTTTCGAATGCTGCAATGGCTTGGGTCCAGTCGGCAGCCAATTGCGGCAGCCCGTCGATCTCATAGGCATTGCCCGAAATCGGGGCAGGCGGTTCCGACTGATCTTCGATGCCGTTCATAGCGGCCCCCAGAACAGCGGCCAACATCAGATAGGGGTTGATGTCCCCACCGGCGACGCGGTGTTCGATCCGCCGCGCAGCTGATGCACCACCGGGAATGCGCACAGCGGCAGTGCGGTTTTCATAGGCCCAGCACGCACCGGTCGGGGCGTGCGCGCCCGGGACCAGGCGCGTGTATGAATTCCCGTGCGGCGCAAAGACAAGCGTACATCCGGGCATCGCGGTCAGGCATCCCGCCACGGCCCAACGCAGTAGATCGGTGCCTTCGGGGCCGCCATTATCGAAAACGTTTCGGCCGTGTTGGTCCACGACCGAGAAATGGACATGCATCCCGTTACCAGCGTCATCGGCGTAGGGTTTCGCCATGAAGGTTGCGGTGAACCCGTGTTTGCGGGCAAGGCCACGCGCCAAGGCCTTGAAAAGCCATGTATCATCGGCACAGCGCATGGCGTTTTGGTGATTCAGGTTGATTTCGAACTGGCCGATACCGCTTTCCGAGATGGCGGTTTGCGCGGGAATATCCATCGCAGCGCACCCGTCATAAAGGTCGGTGAAGAACGCATCGAAGGCATCCATTTCGGCCATCGACAGGACTGCTTCATCCTTCAGTCGTCGCTGGGTCACAGGATTGACCGGCGGCTGCGGGTGCGCACCCGAGGCGTCGAGCAAGGTGAACTCCAGCTCTGTCGCCGCAATGACCGACCAACCGCGCTGTGCATAGCGATCAAGAACAGAGGCAAGTGCATGCCTGGGGTCGCCAGCAAACGGGGTGCCATCGTCGTCATACAGGCACATGGGGACAAGAGCGGTTTCCGTTTCCAGCCAAGGCACAGGCACAGGACCGCGCTCGGTCGGAAGCAAGACACCATCTGCGTCACCGGATTCGAATACCAGCGGGCTGCCGTCGATATCCGCGCCCCACAGGTCGACATTCAACGCTGAAAACGGCATGCGCAGCGTGCCTTTGTCCAGCTTGTCGGCGTAAGAGGGCGGCACACGCTTGCCTCGCATCTGACCATTCAGGTCACATGCGGCAACGCGAAAACTGTGCAGGGCGCTCAGATCCATCACTGACTCCATTACTTGGCTACCCGAGGTGTAATAGAGGAGTGACCTGTTGTCACGAAATTTGATCAAATTTTCTTTGGCTGAGAAAAACCCCGCGCACGTCCAGTGGGACAGGCGCGGGGTTGGCCGTCAGACGAAGCTGACGCCGTTTTCCACCATCGGCAGAGTGGTGACTTTCACGCCGGATAGCGCCCGGATCGCATTGGCCAGCGCGGGGGCCGAAGGCGGTGTGCCGGGTTCTCCAACACCAGTGGGGGCTTCGGCGGAAGGCACGATATGAACGTCAATCTCGGCAATATCGCCGATGCGCAGCGGTTCATAATCAGGGAAGTTGTACTGATCCACCGCGCCTTGGGTCAGCGTGATCTGATCACGCATGACGTGGCCGATACCATATCCGATACCGCCTTCCATCTGCGCGCGCACCACGTCGGGGTTCACGGCAATCCCGCAATCCACGGCGCATGTGACCTTCTCGATCTTGATGCCGTTTTCCGGATCACCGGACACCTCAACAACCTGTGCGGCATAAGACCCAAAGGACTTATGCACCGCGATACCTTGTGCGCGACCCGCAGGAGCATTGCCCCAACCGGCCTTCTCAACAGCCAGCTTCAGAACTTCTGCCTTGCGTTGCTGATCCGCATTGTTGGTGTCCGACAGATGGGACAGACGGAATTCTACCGGGTCACGACCTGCGGCCTCGGCAACGGTATCCATCATCGTCTCCATGACATACCCGGTGTGCGTGTGCCCCACCGAGCGCCACCAAAGAACCGTTGTTGCCTTGGGGGTGTCGGTTAAACCCAAGGCCATTCCGGGGATGTCATACGGGCTGTCGGCAATGCCCTCGACAGAGCTGTGGTCGACGCCGTCATGTACCGCGACGGCCTCAAACGGTGTGCCCTTGATGACCGACTGACCGGCGACCTGATGCTGCCAGCCGACGATTTTGCCATCGGCGTCCAGGCCAACGCGAACCTTGTGGCCAAAGGCGGGGCGGTAGTAACCGCTGCGGATATCATCTTCGCGTGTCCACACCAGTTTGACCGGGCGCGAGCGGTCGGTGACCACAAAGGCCAGCGCAGCTTCGACCTGATAATCCGCATCTGGCGTCGCCCGCCGTCCAAAGGATCCGCCGGCCAGCATTGTTTTGATGTGAATCTTTTCTGGCGGCAGTTGGAAGATTTGCTGATAGGCCATATGCGGGCCGGTCGGCATCTGGGCACCATCGTGCAGGACAATGTCACCTTCGGCAGTTTGCTCGATGGTGCAGTTCAACGGTTCCATCGGGGCATGTGCCAAAAGCGGGAAATAGAAGGTCTTTTCAACGACCGTGTCCGCGCCATCAATGGCCGCCGACACCGCTGCGATATCCGCCTTGTTCACGTTATACGTGGCTTCGGCGTCCAGAGCGGCCATGATTTCGGCCTTGATCTGGTCCGAGTCGCGGGTCTCAGATCCGGACATGTCCCAGTCTACCTCAAGCGCGTCGCGCGCCTGAATGGCGGCCCAGGTGTTTTCGGCATAGACAGCGACACCTGCCTGATTGGGCAGGATGGCGGCACTGATATAGCCTTTGACCTCTTTTGACGCGCTGTCGTCAAAGCCGCTTGCGATGCCACCCTTCGATTCGGGCCGTTTGATCATGGCGACCATCTGGTTCGGCAGATGGACGTCCATCGCGTACATTGCCTGACCGTTGCCTTTGATTGCCGAATCCTTGCGGCGCACCGTCTCGTTGCCGATCAGACGGAACTCTGACGGGTCTTTTAAGCGCGGCTCGGCCGGGGCCTCCAGTTGAGAGGCCGCGGCCACGAATTCAGCGATTGGGGCCGATTTGTCGCCTGCCTTGACGATACCTTCCTCAATGGTGATGCCGGATGCGTCCACGCCCCAGCTTTGCGCGGCGGCATTGATCAGCATCTCACGCGCCGCCGCACCTGCCTGACGGTATTGCATCCACGAATTCGCCATTGCGGTTGATCCGCCAGTGCCCTGGAAGGGACCGAACAGCAGGTTGTTATAGACCTGCGGGTTGGACGGCGCGAATTCGTATTCGATCTGGTCCATGGTCAGGCCGATCTCCTCGGCGATCAGCGTCGGCAGACCGGTAGCTGGACCTTGGCCCTTTTCAAAGTGTTTTACGATGGCTGTTACAGTGCCATCTGCATCGATCTTCACGAACGGGTTGAATTGAGCGGTCTCTGACGAAGCAGCCGCCAGCGCCCCATCAGGGCGTGCGCCAACCAGCAGGACGGCACCGGCAGCAGCGGCACCTTTCAGAAATCCACGGCGGGAGGTGTTGATGGTCATGGATCAGGCCTCCAAAATTTCAGATGCGCGCTGGATGCCGGCGCGAATGCGTTGATAGGTGGCGCAACGGCAGGCGTTGCCATGCATGTAATCGTCAATCTCTTCGACGCTGGGTTTGGGGTTTTCGGACAATAGTCCAACCGCCGACATCACCTGACCCGACTGGCAATAGCCGCACTGGACCACGTCGAGTTCGATCCAAGCTTGTTGAATGGCCGCACCGATTTTGTCGTCTCCAACCGCCTCGATTGTGGTGATCTCGGCATCTTCGACATCTTCGATATAAGTCTGGCACGAGCGCACAGGCTCGCCGTTCAGATGCACGGTGCACGCGCCGCAAGATGCGACACCGCAGCCGAATTTGGTTCCGGTCAGCTTAAGCTCGTCCCGGATCACCCATAGCAGGGGCGTGCCGGGTTCGGCGTCGACCGAGTGGGTTTCGCCGTTCAGTTTTAATGTCAGTGCCATGAGGGGGCTCTCCGTGTTGGCTGGTTACCTGAGTCGGTAAACTGGCGGGTTTACACTAGGCCAGAAATCCGCGCGTGTAAACTGGAGAGTTTACGTAGTGTTTGACCTTGATCTGTCAATGGGTCTATAGCTTTAAAATATGAACGAATGCACAGCGCCGAATGCGTCCAAACATGCCCAGATCATCGAAGCGGCCGTAGCGGAATTCCAAGAAAAGGGGTTCGCCGCTGCCAGCATGGATCGCATTTCTGCGCAGGCCGAAGTGTCCAAGCGCACGCTGTACAAGTACTTTGAAAGCAAGGAAAACCTGTTTAGATCCATCGTGTTGGAACTGTCTAACCGGTTCGCGGCCGTTCGGGACATCCGCTATGAAAAAGGGCGCGACATTCGTAAACAGCTGACCGATCTGGCCTGGGCCGAGGGGCGCATTCTGATGCTGCCCGAAGTGATGGCGATGGCGCGGATGGTGATCAGCGAAACCCTGCGCAACCCTGATCTTGCTGCCGCTGCGCAAGGCAAACTGGACAAAACAGCGATCTTTATCGAGATGCTGAGGGATGCAGCCGAAGACGGGCAGTTGCGGATCGAAAACCCCGAACAGGCGGGACAGGAATTCATCGGCCTGATTAAGTCCAGAGCTTTCTGGCCCATGGTTTTCACTGGTAATGTTCTGAATGAAGCCGAGATGACCGCGACCATAGAAAGCAGCGTCGCCATGATCCTCAGTCGCTATGGCGTCTAGGTTCAATGCAACGACGGGGCGCGCATCTAAGTCTAAAGAAAATGCCCGCCACAGTATTGTTCTTAAGCCGTCATGGCCTGCGGTAGAATGAACGGAACTTGAGCCTTAGGAAGGGTGCTGACCGGCAAGTCGATACCATAAACCTGCTGCATAGTCTGGTCGTTCAGGATCGCAGTTGGTGTGCCTGAGCCCCAAACAGATCCTTCCGATATGACGTACACATAGTCGGCAAACAGCGCCGTCAGGTTCAGGTCGTGCATAACCACAACAACGCCGCCGCCTTGTGTGGCGAAGTTTCTTGCGACGCCCAGCACAGTGAACTGATGCGCAATGTCCAGGCTTGCAACGGGTTCGTCCAGCAACAGCCATCTGGGTTGATCGTGGTATGTCGCGTCCCAGACTTGGGTCAGAACGCGGGCAAGCTGAACCCGTTGCTGCTCACCCCCCGAAAGGTTCTGATAAGACCGGTGCTCAAACCCAGCGAGGTCGACATAGGCCAGGGCCTGCGCTGGCAGACTGTCATCCGCCGCTGCTAGCCCGTTTGCTAGGCCCAGCCGGACGATCTCGAGCACGGTGAAGGGAAATGCAACGGTTGACGATTGCGGGAGAACCCCGCGCATTGCAGCCAATTGCCAAGGCTTCAGCTCGGACATGCTGTGCCCGTTCAGAGAAATCGCTCCATAAGATTCAAGTTCGCCTGATAAGGCTTTGAGTAACGTAGATTTTCCCGAGCCATTCGGGCCGATGATGGCTGTAACTTTTCCGGGTTCTGCGTCAAAGTCCACGCCGTGGAGAATCTCCTTACGGCCGAGTTTGACGTGTATGTTTTCGCCCTTCATCACTTACATTCCCATTGTTCCGTGACGCCGCAGCAGAATCCACAGGAAGACCGGTGCGCCTAAGATTGCAGTTACGATGCCAATCGGCAGTTCGGCCGGTGCCACGATCAGGCGACTGATCATGTCTGCACACAGCAGTAAGCTAGCCCCTAACAGGGCCGAGTTCATCAACAGGCGGTGGTGGTCCGGTCCGGTCGCCAACCGCAGCAGATGCGGCACAACGATACCGATGAAGCTAATGCCTCCGGAGACTGCGACGGCGGCTCCGGTCGCGCCGGCCACGGCCAGAATGGCGATGTTTTTGCTGCGCTGAACCGGGATTCCCATGTGGTGCGCCACGGCTTCGCCCATCGCCATGCCGTTCAGCGCACGGGCAAGGAACTGGGCCGTGAACACGGAAATCAAGATGATCGGAGCGGCCGTGGCTGCTTTGGTCCATGTTGCGCCGGCCAGCGAGCCCATGCCCCAGAACGTCAGGTCGCGCAGCTGTTGGTCATCGGCCATGTAGACCAGAACCCCGGACACAGCGCCCGACAGCGCACCCAACGCGATCCCTGCCAACAGCATGGTTGCAACCGATGTTTGCCCGCCTCGTGTTGAAACGCGATAGAGCAGCAAGACGGACGTCCACCCGCCCAGAAATGCCGCCACGGCGACCAAGCTATTACCGACCCAGGCCAGAATGGAGGCGGGCAGGTACGCACCGAGGATGATCGCGGAAATCGCGCCCAGACCGGCACCTGCGCTGACGCCCACAATTCCGGGGTCAGCCAAAGGGTTGCGAAACAGGCCCTGCATCACCACGCCGGAAACCGCCAAAGCGGCGCCGACAAGAACTCCCATCGCCAGCCGGGGCAGTCGGATATCCCACAGGACGATCCGGTCGAGGTCCGACATGTCCCGCCCTGCAATCAGGTCCGTGAATGCTGCGCGAACGGATGCGTCCGACGCGCCGACCGAGATGCTGCAGATGCTGGTGAAGACCAACAGCGCCATAAGGGCCAGAGTGACTCGGCGCGCCGTCACCCGCCGGTCGCGCCCGGCCACGTTCAGGCCATCGTGATCCATTGCAAGGGTCATGAGCCGCTCTTTCTCTGCAATTCCGCCGACAGATCAGCAATCGCCTCGGCCGTTCGGGGGCCAAAGCCCAGCAGATAGGCCCCCTGCATGCGGATTAGACGTTTTTTCTGTCCAGCGGGCGTTAGCTTGATGGCTGGCATGGCAAACAGGTCTTCATTGGCGGTGATGTGGTTGCCTTGTCGATCCATCATCAGAATCACGTCCGGCGCGGTTGTGGCGATCGCTTCGGGTGTCATGGGTTTAAAACCCGATACGTTCCCAGCCGCGTTCACGCCGCCAGCCAGACGGATGATACTGTCCGCCTGTGTGTCCGCGCCGCCAACCATGATGCGATTATCCCGAGCCGACAGGATAAACAGAACCCGGAGTGTGCCGCCCACCGAAGCATCAACTGCATTCGAATGGGCCCCGTCAATCTTGGCACCGGTCTGAGTGGCAAGTTCTTCGGCGGCATCTTCGACACCCAGGGCGGCCCCGACAGCCCGGATTTTTTCCACCACGCCGTCGCGTGAATAGTCCTCACTGATCGAAACGAACGGCACGCCAGCCTCTTTCAGAACCTCTACCGCTTCGGGCGGACCGGATCCTTCCAGCGCCACGATCAGATCGGGTTTCACCGACAAGACCCCTTCGGGGGACAGCGCACGAATATAGCCGACATCGGGCAGGTCCAACACATCAACCGGGTAGGTCGAGGTCCGGTCCCGCCCAACAAGGCGGTCCTGCTGACCCAGGGCATAGACGATCTCTGTCACGGAACTGCCGATGGCGATGATGCGGTTGGGTTCTGGCTCATCTGCTGCGATGGCTGATGTTCCGATCAGCGCGCCGGCTAGCGCGACGACCGACGAAAACCTGCAAAGGGGGCTCATCACGCCACCTCGGTTTCTTTTTTGGATTGCAGGCCTGCCACCAGTTGGTCCCAGGCCGGGCGGTGATCGTTTTCGCCTGAACGGCGACCAAATATCTGCAGAATAAGACCACCTTCGGCATCGAACGCCTCAACTGACACGGCGGGACCGCGTTGGGTGGGTTTGGTCACGGCCCAAACCTCGGCAATATGGTCTGAGCGCAGGTGCAAATTGAAGCGCGGATCAAGCACGTTGAACCACGGACCCATCTGTTTAAGCGTCTCAACCGACCCACCGTGAATTTCGATGCACCCCCGGTTGCCGACGAAGACCATAACCTCAAGCCCTTGGTCTCGGACTTGTTCGAACATTTGGGAAACCGTTGCCGG
Source organism: Ruegeria sp. CDSA246 (assembly GCF_059611225.1). Classification (NCBI taxonomy): domain Bacteria; kingdom Pseudomonadati; phylum Pseudomonadota; class Alphaproteobacteria; order Rhodobacterales; family Roseobacteraceae; genus Ruegeria; species Ruegeria sp. CDSA246. Next base: position 66,768 of record NZ_JBXWPD010000005.1, read on the forward strand.
TTCTAGCGCGCGAACCAGCGGTTCACCAGCGACGCGGTAGGCGCCCAATCGGTTCATCTTGAGCTTTGAGGTCAGACGCAGGAACTGGTGTGTATCCGTCATCTTGGCCCATTCCGATCGCAGAAGTTCGACCTTGTCGGTGTTCACTTTGGCGGCCCCGGTTGGCTTTCGCGGCTCGACACTCAGAGTCTGGGACTGGTCATTCGCCTTCAATTTGCTGACAAGTTCGTCCCAGTGGTTCAGGTCAGAGCCATCGCGCAGAAAGATCTTGTGCACCGCATCTCCGGCGGCATCAAAAACCTGAAGGGATCGCTTTGTCCCTTTGTCCGTTTCACGTTCGATGGCAAAGGCGTGGACCCATTGGCCGGGGAACATGCGCAGGTCAATCTCTTCGGTCAGAACCATCGAAGCATGCGCACCGGAGTGGTAGTTGTCGTATTGCCCGACCTTTTCAATGACGCAAGAGAGGTTGCGCGTCAGCGCCATGACCTCACCCAGCCCGTTGAGCATCGGGAAGATGTCATCAAGGCTTGCCGAAAGCCGCGTTACGTCGATACCCGCAAACGCCGCAACGAGTTGACCTTCGGTTATTCCAAGTGATTCCGCCAAATCGCGGTCACGTTTTCCGGTGTTTTTAGCATAGGCTGCACGAATTTGATCCGGGGCCAGAAGCACCTGTTCCGTCATGGGTTTTTCCATCTTCGATTGTCATGGGTGTCGGGCTGGCACGGCCACCGTTGAACGCGGTGTACTGCTGGCGGCGGTCGTACGGACGACTAGGAATTTATGTTGACTGTTTTAGTCAGCTTTATTAACGAGCACAAGTCGCCAAAAAAGGCGATTCCAAAAATCATAAAAGACTGACCAAGCCAGCGCGGAGCAAGCATTTCCGGTCCTCTTAAAATTTCGAAGGGACAGAAATGCGTTCGCGTATTCAAAAGATGGGGTTGCTTGGTACGGTGTCGTGCCTGAGCATGGTAGCGGCTGGTGCTTCGGCGCAGGAACAGGATGAAGGCTTCCTGGGCACGCTGGAACTGGGTGAAAGCAAACGGGAAATCCAAACGGATACCGCCGTGCCGGTCACCAATATCGATCAGGAAGAGATCAACGACCGTCAGGCCAACACCGTCGCAGAACTGATTGACACGGTGCCCGGTGTGACGCTGGTCAATGGCTCGACACCGCAAGGGTCGGGGATCAATATCCGTGGGTTCGGTGCCAACGGCACCTTTGGGACCGACCAGAAAGTGCTGATCCTTGTCGATGGGGCAACAACCGGCGCGGAAGAGCTGTATCGGATCGGCAATCAGTTGTTCACTGATCCGCAGCTATACAAAAGCGTTTCAGTCATTCGCGGCACTGTGGGGTCGTTCGAATACGGTTCGGGTGTCGTAGGCGGCGTGGTTCAGTTGGAAACCAAAGACGCGTCAGATTTCACCGGTGGTGAGCCGGGCTTCCGGTTCCGTCAAACGCTGGAAGGGTATTCCAATGGGAATGGCTTTGCCTCGTCGTCCATCCTGGCCTGGCAGCCAAACCGCCAGACGGAATTCCTGTTCAACTATACCTATCGTGATCAGAACGATCAGGAGGACGGTAATGGCGATACGATCGGTAACAGTGCCTTTACGCTACCGTCGCTTCTGGCAAAGGGTAAATACAGCTTTGGTGACGACCTCGAACACTCGATCACCGCGTCCTATAATCAGTCGACGTCGGAAGAACGCGATGTTCCGTATGACTCGTTCGGCACGACATCGGATTCATTTGGCAACGTAGACCGCGATATCGAAACGAAAATCGGCATTCTGCGGTATCAATACCGCCCGGCTGGCAATGACCTGATCGATCTGGACGTAAACCTTAGCTACTCGGAGCAAGAGATTGACAGCTCTTACGTGCCCGGGTCCTCAAGCCTGGAAGGAACGCCATTCTTCCCAAGCATTCGTGGGCTGGCTGACGCGACGCACAACTATGAAACCACGAAGCTGACGATCAAGAATACGTCGTACTTCCAAACCGGCGTCGCCTCGCACGACCTGCGCGCCGGGATCGAATTCATCAATCGCGAGCGTCTGGACGCGCCCTCGGCCCCCGGTGGTACCGATCGTCGTGTCGCACTGTTTGCCGTGGACGATATTCAGATCGGCGATCAGCTGACCATCACTCCGGCGATCCGGTACGAGACGCAGGACATCAAAGGCGACGGTGATGCACCGGCTCCGCGCAATGAAAGCTATGACAACAACGCGCTGATGGGCGGTTTGTCTGCAAGGTACGAATTTGCCAGCGGCTTTGCCGTGTTCGGCAGCGGTGCATACACGGAAAACCTGCCAATCATCGACGATCTTGGCACACCAGCATACATGACGCAGCCTGAAAAGTCGCGCACATGGGAAGCGGGCTTCTCGTATAACCGTGGCGATGTTTTTGCTGCGGGTGATGTGGTACGTGCCAAGGTCAATTTCTATAAGACAGATCTTTGGGACATCACGTCTTACGTATCTGGCCGGCCTTCGCGCCCGCTGCAGGAAGTTGAAACCAAAGGCGTTGAAATCGAGGCGTCGTATGCCAGCGCGGCTGGGTACTATGTCGACTTCAATGCAAACATCGTCAAAGGGACTGAAACCAGCTCGCTTGGCGTGGACTCACCATGGCGGAACGAGCCGACAGACTCAGCGCGGGTAACAGTCGGCAAACGCTTTGGCGAAACTCTGGACGTCAGCTGGGAGCTGTTCGGCGCCAAATCCGGCACCGACTCCAGTGGAGATCCGGTTGCTGGCTACGGCGTGAACACCCTGCGCGCGACCTATCTGCCGCAGGAAGGCGCATTTCAAGGTTTCGAAGTTCGCGCAGGCGTCGAGAACATCTTTGACAAGAACTATCTGCCGAACCTTTCGACCCGCAACTCACCGGGTAGGAACTTCAAGCTGACCTTGGCTAAAACCTTCTGATCCATACGAAAGGACCAGTCATGCAGACAACAATCAAAAGAAATGCTCGGGTGGTCCTGCTGACCCTGCTCCCAATTTTGGGGGCAGGGATTGCCAGCGCAGAGGAAACGCAAAAGCCCGACGGCGTATCAATCGAACTCAGCAGCGCCGAGGTAAAGGGCGAAAGCTGTTTGCTGAGTTTTGTCGCTGAAAACACCCATGACATCGATATCGACGGCGCAGTTTACGAGACCGTTCTTTTCGATGCTGAAGGTCAGGTGGCCCTGCTGACACTGTTGGACTTCGCCAAGCTGCCTTCGGGCAAGCCCCGTGTGCGGCAGTTTCAGTTCAACGACATGGCTTGCGATCAGATCAGCCGAATACTGATCAACGGTGCACAGGAATGTGTGACACAATCTGACATGGCCGATGCCTGCATGTCCGGGCTCACGCTCACCAGCCGCCTTAAAACGGAAGTGATTGGGTGAGGTTATGGGCGCAGTTATAAGTAAAATAATGGAAATTCTGGAATTGGGCGGGCCGGTTGTTGCCATCCTGATCGTGACCTCAATCGCAACACTTTCGTTGGTTCTGTACAAGCTGTGGCAGTTTCGCGTCGCAGGTGTCGGTCGTCATATTGAGCTTTCGCGGGCCATTCAGGCATGGGATCGTCAGGACCTTCCTGAGACAAGGGCGCATCTGGGCAAAAGTCGCAGCTACCTTGCCCCGATAATCGCGATGGCCTTGTCTGGTGGGGATCGCACCCTGTCCGAACGTACCGACGCCGAGGCCGAAGCGCGGTTTGCCCAACTTGAGCAAGGGTTCAAAGTCTTGGATATGGTCGCCCAACTTGCGCCGCTTCTGGGGCTTTTCGGGACCGTATTGGGCATGATCGAGGCGTTCCAAACCCTACAGGGCGCGGGCAATTCTGTTGATCCATCGCTGCTTGCCGGTGGCATTTGGGTGGCCTTGTTGACGACCGCCGCCGGCCTTGCGGTCGCTATGCCGACTTCGATGGTCCTGACGTGGTTCGAGGCACGCATGAACCGAGAGCGTACCTTTGCCAACCGCGCTTTGAGAACCGTGTTTGCACCGGGCTATGCTGAGGACGCGCCGGTGGCTGATCAAACCCCGCAACAGGTTTTCGCCCATGGCACTTAACGTCCGCAGAAGACGGCGCAGGCGCTTGTCGATGACGTCCTTGATTGACGTCATCTTTCTGCTGTTGCTGTTCTTCATGCTGACGTCGACGTTCTCCAAATATGGCGAAATCGAATTTGCCACTGCCGCTGCCGGAGGAGCGGAAACTGACCGGGTAATCCGCTTTGTCAAACTTGAGGCCGACCGTATTTTGGTTGATGGCACGCTTGCCGCGTTCGAAGACATGGCCATGGTGATGGCGACCGATAAGCCTCAGACCGCGTTGATCAGTCTTGGACAGAACGCGACTTCGCAACAGCTGATTGATTTGCTTTCGGTGCTGAAAGGCATCGACCATTTGCGCGCACAGGTGATCGGATGATTCAACTCAAACGCAAGGCAAAACAGGGTCGAGAGCCAACGATCGCACTGATCAATGTCGTCTTTCTGATACTCATCTTTTTCATGATTGCAGGCACGCTTGCACCGCCGCTGAGTAAATCGGTGAAGCTGGTGGAAACCAGTGATCTGGACGGTCGCGAGCCACCCGATGCTTTGGTCATTCGTAGCGATGGTTCACTGGAATACCGGGGCGCCGAACTGACTGGAGTTGAGGCGTATGTGGAACGCGCGTCGATCAACCTGCCGCTGGATGATGTTCGCGTCGTGCCGGACCGGGCTTTGCCTGCTGTTCGGCTGAAAGAGGTCAGTGATGCCTTGCGCGCGCTGGGTGCAAAAAGGGTGTACGTGGTCACAGAAAGGGGTTTGCAATGATACCCAGATCGCGTGGCATAGCTGTTGCCGCTTTGGCGCTGGCCGCAGCCACCCATGTTTTTGCCCTGCATGACTTTTCTGCAGGTGAACAGGTGCTTGTCGAAGGTGGCGGGTCGGGCGAAGTTGCTGCGCTGGGGGATGCTTTCAAGGACTATGTGACCGGGGCCACCGCCTCGGCACCCGCTACTGCACATCAACCGACCGTCGCACCGACACAGCGACAAACTGCGGTCAGCCCAACCTCTCAGGCCCGGGCGTCAGTTCCCGGGGCGATAAAGCATACTGTCGCCGACACCAAAGCCGCGGTCGCGGTGACCCATCGACAAGCATCCGCCGAAGCGCAAGAAGCAGCGCCGTCAGAGACCGAAGCCGTCGCGAAAACCCCAGCCGTGAAACCGGCTGACCCGACCAAACAAAAGGTCGATCAGGTTGCGTCGCAGGCTGGCAATTCTGAAAAGAGCGCCAGAAAAGGCAACGCATCGGGAAAAACCAGCAAAGGCGCTGCGATGGCCAAAAAGACAAGTTCCGTAGCGGTCGGGCAGGGTAACGCTGAGGCCAGCAATTACAGAGGCCACGTGATCCGAAAGATCACCCGTGCCCGACGAAAGAGCGTCAATATTCGTGGTGCGGTGCTGGTGAGTTTTCGGATTAGCGACAATGGGGCGCTGGTCAGTGTCACCGTTAAACGCAGCTCGGGGTCGAAACGTCTGGATCAGGTGGCACTTGCCCAGGTACGCGCGGCAGCGCCTTTTCAGCCACCTCCGGCCACAGCCCGTCGTGATTACATGATTGAGATCGTTGGAAAATAAGGACGACTTGCACTGTTTGATCAGAGTTTTGAATCAGACAGAAGGCGGCGCTTTTCAGCCATTGCCTCACGGCGGCGTCTTTCAATGCCAAGCTTGAAGGACTCTTCTACAAAGTCGATGTGGTCATACGCAGCCTTTTCCGCACGTGCTTCGTCGCCTGCGATGACCGCCATTCCCAGTTCGCGATGCTGCTCCATCAACAGCTTGCCCGTGCCGTCGATGGTCTTCAGAAAATCACGATTGTAGAATACACCTTGCCGTGTGAGCTCGTAGATTGACGCCATCATGTGGATGAGCGTCGCGTTTTGGCTGGCGTCCACAATTGCGGCGTGCAGCGCAAAATCAGCTTCGCGTGAGGCCAATGCATCCTTCTCGTGCCAGGCGCGTTCATCCTCGGCCAGGATGTCCGTGATCCGTTCCTTATCCGCTTTGGTCGCCCGTCGCGCGGCGAGTTTGGTGGCAAATCCTTCCTGTTCGCGGCGGTACTCGAGATAATCAAAAAACGCTGGCTCATGGCGTTCATACAGCGCCAACAGGGCAGGGAGCATGGCGCTGCCCGTCAGTGCGGCTACAAATGTGCCTTCACCATGCTGCGTCGTCACCAAACCGCGTTCTTCCAGAACGGCCAGCGCCTCACGCAGTTTGGGGCGGGAGACGCGAAGGGTTTCCGCCAGATCGCGTTCCGATGGCAGCTTGCGACCCTGCTTGAGAATGCCCGAAGCGATCAGGTCTTCAATCTGAGCCACCACTGCATCCGATAGTGATTCGTGCCCGATCGGTTCGAAAATCGCTGTCGTGTTCATCGTGGTTTACCCTTCTGAAAAAGATTCAGAACCCCTTTGGTAAATAAAAGTAACCTTTGAGTGTATGTTTTTCAATGCCTGATTTAGCGGAGAAATCTCTCGGATTGTTTGGATTGCAACTGGTTACCAGTAAACAAAAAAGCCGGAACACGCGCCCAGACTCCGTCGGCGGCGACTTTCTTAAGTCTAGGCGGTCTGGGTCGTCTTCAGGCAATTAACAATCGAACCATTGGTAAATAAAGTTGTTGACTGAAATGTTTGGTCAACTTTATTTACCAGTTAAGACGCCAGAAGATCTCGCGTCACAAAATGATCGGACGCCATGTCCGACCGACCCTGGAGGAGATTTCATGAAAAAGACCCTGACGAGCCTTGCCGTGGCTGCCAGCTTGATGGCGGCACCTGTGGTTGCTGCTGACAAACTGCTGCTGAAAACCCCGATTGCGTTCTCGACCGAGCTTCCAGGGCTGGGTTCCCCGATTCCTCGTGTTGCCGAGCAGCTTGACCTGATGTCCGGCGGCACACTGAAGATGAAGGTCTATGAGCCGGGCAAACTGGTCCCTCCGTTCGAAATTCTGGATGCCGTGTCGACCGGCAAGATTAACTCGGGCTACACCACTGCTGGTTACTGGGCAGGTAAAATCCCGGCTGCGCCGCTGTTCTCGGCGGTTCCGTTTGGTCCTGAGGCGGGAGAATACATGGCGTGGCTGTATTACGGCAACGGAATGTCGCTGTACCAAGAGATGTATGATCAGGCGGGATACAACGTCCACGTCATCCCCTGTGCTGTCATCGCCCCTGAAACGTCCGGCTGGTTCGCAACCGAGATCAACTCTCCTGAAGATCTGAGTGGCCTCAAGATGCGCTTCTTCGGACTGGGCGGCAAAGTCATGCAGAAACTGGGCGTGGCGACCTCGCTGCTGCCGGGTGGTGAAATCTTCCCCGCGCTGGAAAAAGGCGCCATCGATGCGACTGAATTCTCGATGCCTGCCATCGACGCGCGTTTGGGCTTTCATAAACTGGTCAAGTTCAACTATTTCCCCGGCTGGCACCAGCAGGCGACCGTGTTTGAGCTGATGATTAACAAGGACGTTTGGAACGAGACCAGCGAGCAGCACAAGGCGATCATCGAAAACGCCTGTAAGGCATCGATGGCTGACAGCTTTGCCGAAGGCGAAGCCATCCAGCACGCAGCGCTGATCGACAACGTTGAAAACAACGGCGTCACCATCAAGCAGTGGTCGCCCGAGATGCTGGATACTTTCCAAGCGACCTGGGAAGACGTTGCTGCCGAAGAGGCCGCCAACGATGCCTTCTTTGCCAAGGTTCTGGCCGATCTGAACGAATTCCGCGACGGTTATGACCTGTGGAAAACCAATGCGTTCCTCCCCCGTCAGTAATCTGACTTACTGACGCGTCCGGGGCGGCGGGCTCCTCCGCCTCGGACATTATCAGGATTTCAAACCTGCATTCCCTTGACCGCGCTCGCGCCGGTCAACTGAGCGAGGATTACCCATGGCCACGCAAAAGACCCTAAGTGATCCAGTCGAAGCCTATGAAGGCATCCTGGAACATCCCGACACCGACCGTCAGAAGATCGCCGTTGTTATTGATACAGGTGTCAAAGCCGTCGGGCACGTAGTGATGTGGGCCAATGTCCTGTTGATGGCCGCGATCTTCAGTCAGGTCTCGCTGCGCTATCTGTTCAGCCAGAACTATCCCAAACTGGACGAGATCCAGTGGCACTTTTACGGCGTCGTCACGATGATCGGCATATCCTATGCCTTGATCACAGACAGCCATGTGCGCGTTGACGTTTTGCACATGCAACTGTCCCGTCGCGCGCAGCGAGTGATAGAAGTGACCGGCATCCTGACCCTGCTGACTCCGTTCATCTATCTGATGATCGATCAGGGGTACGACTATTTTTACGAAAGCTTCCGCGTTAGCGAGCGCTCGGACAGCCCCACTGGTCTGCCTGCGCGCTGGGCCTTCAAGGCGGTCATTCCGATCAGTTTTGTTCTGCTGGGCTTGGCTGCGATGGCGCGGCTGATCCATGATGGGCACGCATTGATGTACGGACCGGCATCAGAGCGCGATGGCGCATCGCTGCGTCGCATTCTGCTGGTCCTTGCTGTATTCGCAGCTGTCTGCGTTGGCCTGACTTTTCTGGTCGAAACGACCGAGGAAAAACTGGTCATCGCAATGTTCCTGACATTCATTGCGCTGCTATTTACAGGATATCCTGTGGCCTGGGTGTTGGCCGGAGTCGGCGTTGCATATTGCGGGCTGGCCTATCTTTTTGACAACGACCTGATGCTGTGGACGGGGCTTGAGAGCACCTTTACCGGACTCGACTATCTGACTCTTGGCGCGGTGGTGAACCGTGTCTATGCGACCATGTCCAACGCAGTTCTGGTGGCCCTGCCGATGTTCATCTTCATGGGCCTGATGCTGGACGAAAGCGGCGTAGCCGAACGTCTGATGTCTTCGATGCAGCGCCTGTTTGGCACCGTGCGTGGCGGTCTGGCGATCACGGTCACGCTAATCGGGATCATTCTGGCAGCCTCTACGGGCATCATCGGTGCTTCCGTTGTGCTGCTGGGCGTTCTGTCACTGCCGTCAATGATGCAGCAGAAGTATCAGCCCACCTTGGCCGCTGGGGTGGTTTCAGCCTCTGGCACGCTGGGCATCCTGATCCCGCCGTCAATCATGCTGGTGATCATGGCAGACCAGATGGCTTTGTCTGTGGGCGATCTGTTCATGGCTGCGGTCTTCCCAGGCGTCATCATCGGTGGCCTGTACCTGACTTACATCTTCATCCTGGCATTGGTGAACCGCGATGCGGCTCCTGTGCCCGAGGGCGCAACGGCCCCAGACTGGGCCGCCGTGAAGGACGTTCTGATCGCAGTCATACCGACGCTATTGCTGATCCTTGCGGTTCTGGGTTCAATCTTTGCCGGTATGACCACACCTACCGAAGCCTCGGGGATCGGTGCGCTGGGCGCGACGCTGTTGGCGCTGGGGTATCGAAAATTGACGTTCTCCAAGCTTTGGAACGTACTGGTATCGACTTTCAACACCACCGCCTACATCTTTGCGATCTTCCTGGGAGCGACCGTATTCTCTTATGTCCTGCGGGAACTCGGTGGGGATGAGTTGATTGAACATGTCGTGCAGTCCACCGGTTTTGGGGCCAATGGCACGATCCTTTTCATCCTGTTCATCGTCTTCCTGCTGGGCTTTGTACTGGACTGGATCGAGATCACGCTGATCGTGCTGCCCCTGATGCGCCCCATCGTAAATGGGCTGGGCATCGACATCCCAGGTTTCGGTGTTCTGGATGAACCAGCCTTGGTGTGGTTCGTCATTCTGGTGGCAGTGACGCTGCAGACCAGCTTCCTGACGCCGCCTGTGGGTTTCGCGTTGTTCTATCTCAAGGGCGTCTGCCCGCCCGAGATAAAGCTGACCCATATCTACAAGGGCATCATTCCGTTTGTCTTACTGCAATTGACCGGGCTGGCGCTTGTCTTCCTGTGGCCCACGCTTGCCACCTGGCTGCCATCAGTCGCCTATTGAGGAGGAAGAGACATGCGCCTGAAGGACTGCCATAACTTCCAGGACTTCCGCAGGCTGGCCAGGCGCCGCCTGCCGGGGCCGATCTTTAACTACATCGACGGCGGCGCGGACGATGAAGTGACGTATCGCGAAAACACCCGGACGTTTGAACGATGTGATCTGTTGCCCTCCGTTCTGCGCGGGGTGAAAGAAGTGGACATGTCCGTCACGGTCATGGGCCAAAAGCTGGATATGCCGGTCTATTGCTCGCCGACTGCGCTGCAACGGTTGTTCCACCATCAGGGGGAGCGTGCAGTGGCCGCGGCGGCCGAGAGATTCGGGACCATGTTTGGTGTGTCGTCGCTGGGCACTGTTTCGCTAGAAGAATTGCGCCAGAAGCATAAGAACCCGCAGGTCTATCAGTTCTACTTCCACAAGGATCGCGGCCTGAACTCTGCCATGATGCAGCGCGCCAAAGAGGCGGGCGTCGAGGTCATGATGCTGACCGTCGACAGCATTACCGGCGGCAATCGTGAACGTGACTTGCGAACGGGATTCTCGATCCCATTCCGCCTGACTCTGGGTGGGATGATCCAATTCGCGGTCAAACCGATGTGGGGCATCAATTATGTCACGCATGAAAAGTTCCGCCTGCCGCAGCTGGATGAACATGTGGATATGGGTGGCGGTGCCAGCTCGATCGGCGGCTATTTCACCGATATGCTGGACCCGTCGATGGACTGGGATGATGTGGCCGAGATGGTGCGTGAGTGGGATGGCCAGTTCTGCCTTAAAGGTATCATGACAGTCGAGGACGCACGCCGCGCGGCTGAGATCGGGTGTACCGGAATCATCCTTTCAAACCATGGCGGTCGACAGTTGGACGGCTCGCGCACCCCGTTTGACCAGTTGGCCGAAATCGTCGATGCGGTCGGCGACCGTGTGGACGTGATGATGGACAGCGGAATTCAGCGCGGGACCCATGTGCTCAAGGCGTTGTCGCTGGGCGCCAAGGCGGTCGGGGTAGGGCGGCACTATCTGTATCCGTTGGCCGCCGCTGGCCAACCGGGTGTCGAACGGGCGTTGGGATTGATGCGGGCTGAGATCGAGCGCGATATGAAGCTGATGGGCGTTACGCGGATCGATCAACTGACGCGCGGTAACCTGCGCGTCCGTGAACCAGCGACGGATCTGGGCAAAGTGCAGCGGAACGCGGCATGACCAATAAAGCCCTCATAGCCAACTTCCGCGCCATCGTTGGCCCGCGCTATGTCTCAACAGACGCAGGCGCGACCGAACCGTTCCGCCAAGGATTCACAACGGTTGAGGGTTAGGCGCTGAGCGTTGTTCTACCCGGTACCCTGCTGGAGCAGTGGAATGTACTGCAGGCCTGTGTCGCCACCGAACAACGGGTGCCAAATCGTCAGCCTCCAGGATGATACGTTGTTTGTTTTGGGAAAGCTGGCTGATCCAGTGGGAAACATACCACAGTCTGTGATGATGCTCGTGGGTTGGGGATTGCAACAATTTTTGGTTGCTCGTTGGTTGATCTTATGCCGGCTTGTACCTCCGTTCAGCTGTACCCGTCCGGTGATCTCAAACTTACGCATTTGGTACAGCCGGTCTTTTTGCCAGCGGCGATTGGTTCCGGGGGCCGTTGTGGCCATTTTCTGAAGATCATCTGGTGAGATATCAGCTAGGGTCCTTGCTCTCTAAGCGGCTGGAGAAAGGCCGATTTATGTGGCCCGTAGCGAAGGATGGCAAGATCAGCGTGACGCTTGCGCACTCGTCGATGTTGCTGGAGGGCATCTACCGGCGGCTGCCGCAATAGACCTGACCGCGGCTCAACACGGAATAGATCAATAAACATAGGTCTTTTGTCCTTTTTAGGATTCACCTGGCTTCGCCGATCCAGTACATGATCAGCGATGCCGAATGACATTGACATCGGATCCAATGACCCTGCCGAACTGCGCCGAACCAAAGTGCTGCTGGCGGTCGAGGTCAACTCTCAGGCGTTGGCGATAGAGAAGCTCCAGCAACAACTGACTGGCCACAACCGGCATCGCTACGGGTCAATTTGGAGAACCTGATTCAGCGCTAACTTTCGTTCGAAGAAGATAAACGGATTTCAACGTGAGCCAAGGTACAGGCTGATCTCACGCCTACTGTTGAAGAAAGCAAGCCCACCCGGCAACACAGCCGCAAACCGTTTCCTGAGCATCTAGATCGGCAGCAGTAGATCCTTTCGCTAGGGAAGGAATGCACGCATTGTGGCCGAATACTGAAGTCTCTGGGCGAAGATGTGACCGAAGAACTGGAATATGTTTCGGGCCGGTTTGTCGTGAACTGTAGCGTCTGGCCCGGCAAGGCTTGTCCGGATTGTGTGGCTTTTATTCAATCCGCACCTCACTCGCACCCGATAGAACGCTAGCGATCAGGGCCAGGCTTGTCGGCCCATATACTGGCCTCAAAGTATGCGGACTACCTTCCACTCTACCCAGAATTAATACCACGATGGTATCGATCTGGAACGCTCGATCCTGACCGACTGGGTGGGCCAGTCCATTGCCGTGCTGGAACCACTGGCAGATGCCATACGAGCCTATAGTGTCACAGGGTGAGGCTGTTTTTGCTGATGATATGGTGGTGAAGACGCGGGCGCTTGGTCAGAAAAAGACCAGAACCGCGCTAGTCTAAACCTAGGTTCGGGATGAACGACCGTAGCTGGGCCTGTGCGCCAAAGGTGCACAATCTGACCACCTGTCCAGCTTTGCTAGACGGGCTCCACCATGTTCTTGGTATCAGTTTGCTGTCGACTGGAAGGGGGAGAATTCCATTAGTCATCTATCCGGATACAAGGGTTGGATTCACGCCAAGTCTATTCGGGCTTCAATGGGTTGTTCGAAGAAAATACTGCCCGCGAGGTGACCTGATTGGCGCACGTCCGGCACAAGTTCATCGGATTTATGCTGCACAGGGTTCGGCAATTGCCAGGAAAGCCATCCGCCGTATTGCGAAGCACTACGTCATGAAAAAAGAGGCGCGGGTCGGATCGCTTAAGTAATCATTCGGTGTTTGTTTGTGCATCATTGCAGCCTGTTTTGCTTTCAAAGCATACGCGTTGTCCTTGCGGCATGGATACATCCTATGCTCAAACCATGATGATCATAGAGATAACCGCACCCAGATCGGCCGCGTTGTGGCCAACAATCGCAGTTTCGTTCCCAACGAAATCCATTTGGGCGGATCAGGCGAACAAGAGGTGAAATCCACAATGACAATGGTCGGTCCGTACCATCTCCGTAAAACATCAATGTGAGCCAGATCGCTCGACGCTATTTCGATTGAGGCTGAGGGTGCTGAAATTAAGAAAACGCAACACGCATCTTGGACCAGGAGAACTTGGCCCTGCGTACTCTGACTGAACCCGGCTTGTGTTGGGAATACCATTTTTAGGGTGAAATTAACTTTGGTGTTACCACGGATGGCTTCAACCCGGTTCCTCATCTCAATTCATTCTTTAGGATCATAAGCAGGACGACAGGCAAACCAACCTCCTCAAATTCGTCATGAGGTGGCTAGCGCCCAACCGAAAAACCAGGTGTTGCCGTAGTCCCGTGTGCCGCGTTCCTAAAATGTAATAGAACGGTTGGGCTCACAGGGCGGACACGTTTAGCCGGCGTCGGTGACCTATGTGCAGGTTAATGTAAGCGGTTGATTTTAAGGTCTTTCGTGGAAGAATTCCGCAATGCAGCAAGAAAAATCTTGCAATGCTGCGGTGCGGCATCCATATTGTCCTCAAGCTGATGAAAACCGGGGTGGGCCTGGTTCGGCAAAAGGATTTTAGACATGGCAAAGACGCAAGATTTCACCGCGACCCTGAAAGACGTTATGGGCGCGTTCCCCGTTGACACCACCGCTCTGGAAGGTGCTTTCAAATCGACCGCGACGCTGAACGAAAAGCTGTCGGGTGTTGCACTGGAAGCGGCTGAAAAGTCGGCCGAGATCTCGAACAAATGGACCAAGGACACCCTGGCCAAGTTGACCGAGATCTCAAAAGCCAAGGCAGAGCCTGCAGATTACGCCAAAGCGGCCACCGACTTCGCCAGCGCATCGGCTGAAGTTGCAGCTGAAAACATGGCAGCCTTCGCAGAGATCGCGAAAAAAGTTCAGTCCGAAACCGTTGAGCTGCTGATGGCAGCTGGCAAAGACGTCGCCGAAGACACAACCGCGGCCGTCAAAAAAGCCACCAACGACGTGACTGCAGCTGCCAAGAAAGCCGCTGCTGCCAAGTAAGCAAACGCCGCGAGGCGCACCCACTCCTCCCAATCGGTGCAATCGCGCAGGGCAGGTCGAAAGACCTGCCCTTTCTTTTTGTGCTGGAGTGCCTTTTAGGTACGCGTCTTGACCACAGCGCCCTTGGTTGCGAAACGCCGTCCGGTACAGTAAGCCACCTATTCAGTGTACACCGAGACCCAACCATGACCGCATCGTCACACCCTGTTTCACAGCGCCAACCGGCTTCAAATGTCCTTGTCGCCAAGGCGGCGAGATTGTCGGTCGCACCAATGATGGATTGGACAGACCGGCATTGCCGATTTGTGCACCGACTGCTCAGTCAGCAGACACTTCTTTACACGGAAATGGTAACCGCCCCGGCGTTGGTGCGAGGTGGCGCATTGCATTTGTTGGACTTCAGTTCGCAGGAACACCCCGTCGCGCTGCAATTGGGCGGTTCAGACCCAGAGGAAGTGTCGCAGGCGGCCCGGTTGGGCGCGCAAGCGGGGTATGATGAGATCAACCTGAATTGTGGTTGCCCCTCGGATCGGGTGCAATCGGGCACTTTCGGGGCCGTGTTGATGAAGGACCCCGTCCGTGTTGCCGACTGCGTTGCCGCGATGCGCGATGCGGTTGATGTTGAAGTCACTGTCAAATGCCGTATTGGGGTTGATGATCAGGATCAGGAACAGGCCCTGCCTGAGTTTCTGCAGGCCATTCATGCGGCCGGATGCCAACGTGTGACAATCCACGCGCGCAAGGCTTGGCTGCAAGGGCTTAGCCCTAAGGAAAATAGGGATATCCCGCCCTTGGACTATGATCTTGTGCACCGGATGAAGGGGGCGTTCCCGGACCTGCATATCTCAATCAATGGCGGTATCACGTCTTTGAATCAGGCGAAGGCGCAACTGGATGCCGGATTGGACGGGGTTATGATCGGCCGCGCGGCCTATCATCAACCCACGGATATTCTGGCCGAGGCGGATGCCTTGATTTTTGGCGGCGGTCAGGTGGCTGATCCGATTGATGTCGTTCACAAAATGGTGCCCTATGTCGAAAACCACCTTGCCGGGGGCGGGCGTTTGCACCAGATCACGCGTCACATGCTGGGCCTGTTTGCCGGACGTCCCGGCGCGCGCGCGTGGCGTCGAGCCCTTTCCGAGGGCGCGGTCCACGACGGGGCAGGCCCCGAAGTGATGCTGCAAGCTCTGGACAGTATCGCGCCTTTGGCAGAGGTTTGACGAGAACGGAATACGGCCAAATGGCCGGTTTGGGGGGATGATGCCCGAGACGATGTTACTGGCCCAGATGTTGGGCCTTTTGCTTGTAATCGGGGCGCTGGCCGGTGTCTTGGCTGGCTTGCTGGGTGTCGGCGGCGGCATCGTTTTGGTGCCCGCGTTTTTCTATGCGTTCCAAACACTTGGATATGGCGGCCCACAGTTGATGCAGCTGTGTCTTGCGACCTCGCTGGCAACCATCATCGTCACATCACTACGATCCGTCCTGGCGCATAACAAGAAAGGCGCGGTGGACTGGGATATCCTGCGCGGTTGGGGGCCGGGAATTGCAGTGGGTGCCATTGTCGGTGTGCTGGTCGCTTCGGCACTGCGAACCGAGGCGTTGCAGGCGTTGTTCGGCGTGTTGGGTATGGTCATTGGCGCATATCTGGGTTTGGGCAAATCAGAATGGCGGCTTGGCGATGCGATGCCAAAAGGCGTAAAGCGGGCCGTTTTGTCGCCCTCGGTCGGGTTTTTATCCGTTCTTATGGGCATCGGCGGCGGCAGCTTTGGCGTACCGTTGATGAGCCTGTTCAACACGCCCATTCATCGGGCGGTTGCAACGGCGGCCGGGTTTGGCGTGATCATCGCGGTGCCTTCGGTTTTGGGCTTCCTGTTCCTGGACATCGCGCCTGAACACCGCCCTCCGTACACAATCGGCGCGGTCAACCTGATCGCTTTTGCAATTGTTGTAGCCATGACGATGATCACTGCGCCCTGGGGCGTAAAGCTGGCGCATGCGATGGATCCCAAGCCGTTGAAGCGTGTGTTCGCGGTTTTTCTGACGCTGGTCGCCCTGAATATGCTGCGTAAGGCGCTGGGGCTGTGACCGATTTTTGGAACAAAGGTTGGATCAGGTTTCCGCACGACCCGACGCTGGCCCAATGGGTTGAACATGCTTTGCCGCGGGCGCGGGCCTCGATTACCGATCCGGCCTTTGCGGAATGGTTGGATTGCGAAGGCACGTGGTTCATCGGCGTGGACGCACTGGACAACGATCCAGAGGGCAGGGTGGCGCGATCGGACGTTTTGTCGGGTCAGGCCATGGACTTTATCTCTGAACACTATGGGCGGTTGCCGCTGCACAAGGGGCAGGTCTCGGTCGTTTATCCCGGTTATCCCCGTCCGCGTCGCGGCGAAGGTGAAGCGGCTACCAGATACCGGCGGAACCGTGATGCGGCGCATGTGGATGGATTGCGCCCCATGGGGCCGGATCGTCGACGCCGGGTAGATGAACCGCACGCATGGATTCTTGGCATCCCGCTGACCGAGGCCAGCGCGGATGCCGCGCCGATGGTTCTGTGGGAAGGCAGCCACAAGATACTGGGGGCTGCATTCGCACAAGCGATGAAAGGCCAACCCAAGGACAGCCTACACTTGATCGACGTAACCGAAATATATCAGGCGGCCCGTCGCGAGGTGTTTGAGACCTGCCCCCGGATCGAGCTGCCAGCAAAACCGGGTGAGGCCTATCTGCTGCATCGCCACTGCCTGCACGGCGTTGCGCCTTGGGCCGAGGCGGCAACCGCTGGCCGGGATGGACGGATGATCGCCTATTTTCGCCCCGAATGCGCCGGGGGAGTAGCCGAGTGGATCGAATCCCCCTAACCTGTTGCCATTATTCAGGTTTGGAGATTTTCGATGATTACGGTTCACACGGATTCTGATGGGGCCCAGATCGAGGTCGAGCTGTCCGGCGAAGTGACAAGCAAAGACTACAGCGAGACATTGGTCCCCGCGATCGAAGCGGCACTTGAGGCTCATGATGCGGTGCGTCTGCTGGCAATCGTGCAGCCAGAGTTCAAAGGCTATGATCTTGGGGCCGCGTGGTCCGATACCAAGCTGGGTCTCAGCCACTGGCGCGGGTTTGACCGTATCGCAGTTGCGGCTGATCAGGGCTGGGTACAGACAAGCATCCGTCTGGCCGCGCCGATCCTGCCATGCCCCGTTCATGTGTTTGAACTTTCGGAACTTGAGGCCGGGCGCCGTTGGATGCGCGAGTCTCTGGGGGCCATCCACGTGACCGATTTGGGCGGACCCTGCGTGCAGATCAGCCTGATGGGCAAACTGGACCCCGAAGAATACCAACAGGCTGAGCGTGATCTGGATACCTTGCTGAGTTCAAAGAACGGGTTCCGTCTGTTGATCGACCTGCGCGAGTTTGATGGCTGGCAGGGGCTGACCGCACTGGCCGCGCATTTCCGCCTGGCCCGAGGGCATGTAGGAATGCTGGATCGCGCCGCCATCGTCGGGGACAAAGCGTGGCAGCATATGGCGCAGCGTGTCGCCAGTCACGTTCTGGGTGCCCGCACGCAGTTCTTCCCGTCTGAGGATTTCGAAAACGCAAAATCCTGGCTTTCAGCCGGGTAAGGCGGCGGCCGGCAGAGCTAAAGATTTCGTCTAGCTTTACCATTACGTAAGGTTAGATTTTCGGCTGTTTATTTTTTCTTGATCAGTCGGTCAAAAAAATATTAAACGTGTCTTAGTCTTCCGTATGACCACTTCGGATGAACTTAAATGCTGAAAGGCGCTGCTGTGGGTTGCCACTCACTTACGCATGTCTTCGAACTTGATCCCCCCTCGGAGTTCAGACCAACCCGCAGCAGCGCGAATTCAGCCTAAAGCCAGAAGTGGATATCAAGATTTGTTCATGCGCGCGGCCCGTCCACCGCGCCGTTTGGCGAGGCGGGGTTTGCGCTCAGGCAGATCTTCCATGATTTCAGCGCGCTCAATGCTATCCATTTTCGACCAGCGCGTGATCTCATCAATGGTGCGATAACAGCCGGTGCAGATGCGCTCGGTCGGGTGCACGACGCATATCTGGATGCAAGGGCTTTCGACTTCGTTCCTTTTCCAGACCATGTTTGTCATCGGTGTACCCCGTTACACTTAAAGAAAACGCAGCCTATCCAGCGCCCCTTGTAGAATATAGCCTGCCGCAACGTGATCGATAACCTGTCCGCGACGTTTTCGTGACGTATCCGCCTCAAGCAGTGCCTTTTCCGCCGCAACTGTGCTGAGCCGTTCATCCCAGAATCCGATCGAAACTTCGGTCAGGCGTGACAGGTTTCGGGCAAATGCACGGGTCGATTGGCAGCGGGGGCCTTCGGTTCCGTCCATGTTTTTGGGCAGGCCGAGTACGACACCACCAATCTCGCGGTCCGCGATGATGTCCAGCAATCGGGCCGAATCCAGGGTGAATTTCTTGCGCCGAACGGTCTCAAGCGGGCTGGCCACGCCGCGCATCCGGTCGGATACAGCCACGCCGATGGTTTTTTCGCCCAAATCCAACCCCATCAAGGCGGTCATGGACGACAATGCGGCGGCGAAGTCTTCGAATTCGTCATAAATCATTGCGCGATACCTGCCTGAAGCGCGGCAGCGTCGATGATTGCAAGGGCATCGGCATTGCCGGCAAAGACTGCCATGGCTTCGTTTTTGATGTCGATGGCGCGTTGTCCTTCGCCCAGAACGCCCAACGCGGCGATCAGACGGGCCCAATCCTCGGGCGTGCCACCTTCGGTGGCCAGCCGGTCAGAAAGCTGGTTGACCATGCCGCGGATCATCTCTTGTCGTTCTTCCGGTGTCAGCGCGGCCGCAGCCTCGACGTCTTCCTGACTTGGGCCAGGGCCTGCCGGGGCTGACATCTCAGGCGCGTTGAACACGCCAGCGCGAAACGCCAGCTCATCCAGTTGGGCCAGAATTGCGTCGACCCATGGCGCGCCAGCTGGTGCGTTGCGCAGCGCGTCGGTCCAGATGCGATACCCGATGTCGGGGCGCCCGACCTGCACCATCATTTGGCCCAGATAATACAGTGCCGGACCATGTCGCGGATCGCGTTTCAACGCTTCGCGCAATGCAGCTTCGGCTTCGGGGGATACATATCCACCCGCCGACAGGATCATCATTTCGGCCAGATGCGAATAAGCATCTGCTGGGACAGCGTCACCGGACAGTTCGATCACGCGCTGCTGCGCCTTGTATGCGGCCGGAAAGTTGCCTGCGTTCGCCTCGTGCTGCGCCAGCAGAATATGACCTTGCAGATCATCGGGACGCGCTTCGACGGTTTCACGCAACTGCTCCAAAAGCGCGGCATAGCTCTCGTCAAGCTGAGGCAAAGGCGCAGGTGTTGTGGTGGCCTCAAATTCAGCCTGGCTGGGGCGTTCCGCGCGCAAGTTTTCCGCCTGTGCAATACGCAGCGACAGGGGCTGATCCGGCAACCCCGCCGCACCCATCCGGTCATACATCCAGGCCGCGCCGCCAACCAGGATAAGACCCACAGCTGCGATCGCGGCGACAGAGGCCCAAATTGGCGGTCCCGGTCGGGTCGACTGTGCCTGCATCTGGGCGTCTGCAGCCAGAATACGGCGTGAAATCTCCGTGCGAACACGCTCGGCGTCTGCTTCGCCGATGACACCTCGGGCCAGATCCTTGTCGACGCTCGCCAGCTGTTCGCGATAGACACGCAGGTCATACGCCGCTGCGGGTTCGCGTGCGTCGCGCGTTCGCAGGATGGAATAGCCCAAGAACACTGCAATCACAGCAGCGGTTAGGATGATCAGGACCCAGAACGACATGGTTTCTCCGAATTGGCTGTCCTGACTTAGACCTCTCGGCGGGTCGACAAAAGGGACAAATGGCCGCTGGTCGCCTTCATGTCGCAATAATGGGGCCTATGTCGCAATAGTGCGATATTACGGCGTTGAACGGCAGGGGCGCGCTAGCGTTACGCGGCATATCTTCGCGCAATCACCGAACCGGATGGATTCGCCTATGAAACACTATTCAGCCTTTGCTGTAGCGCGCGAAGCGTTGCGCTATCACACCGGATGGGAGCGCGCCTGGCGTTCGCCCGAACCCAAGAAGAAATACGACGTAATCATCGTCGGTGCGGGCGGCCATGGTTTGGCCACAGCTTATTATCTGGGTAAGAACTACGGCATCCAGAATGTCGCCGTGATCGAAAAAGGCTGGCTGGGCGGTGGTAACACCGGTCGGAACACGACGATCATCCGCTCAAACTATCTGCAGGACCCTTCGGCAGCGATCTACGAAAAAGCGCGCAGCCTGTACGAGGATCTGAGCCAGGAACTGAACTATAACATCATGTTCAGCCCCCGTGGCGTCATGATGCTGGCCCAGACTCAGCACGAAATTCGCGGCTATCAGCGCACGGCTCATGCCAACGCGTTGCAAGGTGTTCAGACCGAGTGGATCACCCCTGAGCGCGTTAAGGAGCTGGTTCCGATCATCAACATCGACGGTCCACGCTATCCGGTTCTGGGCGCATTGTGGCAGGAACGCGGAGGTACCGCGCGTCACGACGCCGTGGCGTGGGGCTATGCCCGCGCCTGTTCCGCGATGGGCATGGACATCATCCAGCAATGCGAGGTTAAAGGCGTTCGGTCCGAAAACGGCCGCGTTGTTGGCGTCGATACCACCAAAGGTTCGATCGACTGTGACAAGCTGGGCATGGTGGTTGCGGGCCATTCAGGACAGTTGGCCGAAATGGCGGGCTTCCGTCTGCCGCTGGAGGCGATCGCGCTGCAGGCATTGGTGTCCGAGCCGATTAAGCCCTGCATGGACGTGGTCGTAATGGCCAACACCGTGCATGGTTACATGTCTCAGTCCGACAAGGGTGAGATGGTGATCGGCGGCGGCACTGATGCCTTCAACAACTACACCCAGCGCGGCAGCTTCCATCATATTGAGGAAACCGTTCGCGCACTGGTCGAAACCTTCCCGATGATCTCGCGCCTGAAAATGCTGCGCCAGTGGGGCGGGATTGTGGACATGACCGGCGACCGGTCTCCGATCCTGTCAAAAACGCCTTTGGGTGGTTGCTTTATCAACTGTGGCTGGGGCACGGGTGGCTTCAAGTCGATCCCCGGATCGGGATGGGGCATGGCGCAGCTGATGGCCACAGGTCACTCACCGCTGACCGAAGCCTTTACGCTGGACCGCTTCAAAGAGGGCCGCTTCATCGACGAAAGCGTCGCGGCCGGGGTGGCACACTGATGTGTGGACTAATGTTAATCCCTGCATATTCCCCTGCACACAATAGTTGCGTTGCGATACCGTCAGATCGCGCTTGTGGCTTCGTTCGTTTGGCGCAAGGAGCACGGCTGTGAACCTGAACGACCTACCGTCTTCCGTGCCGGGGCGACCCCGCAAATCCAAGCTTGCCATGCGGGACTTCCTGCTTGCCTGTTTGGATGCTCGGGCCGAGCACGTGCACGTTGTCCAAGTCGGTGCAAATGACGGTAAGCTGGAAGACCCGCTTTTTCGCTATTGGTCAAAAGACACTTGGTCAGGTGTGCTCATTGAACCGCATCCGGTGTACTTCCAGGAACTTGAGGGCTTGCATGGGAATAATCCAAACGTTGTCTTGGTGAACGCTGCGGTTTCTGAGACACCGGGTAAGATGGCATTGTATCATATGGATGAACGCCTGAAGAGCAGCTGCCCGGGATGGTTGCGTGGATGTGCCTCCGTCGAAAAAGGTCGAATGGAAAGCGCGGTGCAACGTGCCAATCGCAAACAGGGATTAACCATTCCGGAAAGCGCGGTTGTCAGCACAGAAGTGCGTACCAGACGTTTGGATGATATTCTGACTGAGCATGGAACTCGCAAAGCTGATGTACTTGTGGTGGACGTTGAGGGACACGAAGTCACTGTCCTAAACAGCGTCGACTTTTCCAGCCTCGAAGCCAAGGTTGCCTTGATCGAATGCAATGTTGGCAATCGTGAAGCCAAGGGATCGATCGTTTCCACATTGAATGCTGCTGGAATGATTGCGTATCAGATTGCGGATGACATTGTCGGAGTGCGCCCGAACGCCATCACTATCCCCATCGAAGCCATGTTCCACTTTGAAAACATGGTTCCATTGGCTGTCGAAGAACAGCCCGTACCTACTCAATGAAAATAGGTGTGATGAACAAATGCTGATCCTGAATTGCCCCTACTGTGGCGTTGACGCCGAAGAATCTGAACTGTCCGCCGGAGGTGAGGCGCATCTGAAACGCTTCGGTCCCGGCTCGTCGGATGGCGAATTCCACGACTACCTGTTCATGCGTGAAAACCCCAAAGGCGTTCATTTCGAACGCTGGCGCCACAGCATCGGCTGCGGCAAGTGGTTCCACGCCGCTCGCTGCACACAAACGCTCGAAGTGTTCGGAACCTATTCCGCCCAGACCACCGAGCCGCCGAAAGAACTCAAGGACGCGATCACTGCAAAGCGTCCTGGCTGGACGTGGAGAGAGTACGAATGATCCACGCTGCCATCCCTAATTCCGCCTGCGAAAGGTCAGCAACATGAGCACCCGTCTCGCAAAACAAGGCCGGCTGATTGACCGGTCGAAACAGGTCACCTTCACCTTCAACGGCACCTCGATGCAGGGGTACGAGGGCGACACGCTTGCCTCGGCCCTGCTGGCCAATGATCAGATGATGATGGGCCGGTCGTTCAAATACCACCGCCCGCGCGGTGTTGTGGCCAGCGGCGCGGAAGAGCCGAACGCGCTGGTCGGCCTGGGGCAGGGTAACCGGTTCGAGCCGAACCAGCGCGCCACCACGACCGAGCTGTTCAACGGTCTGACCTCAATTTCACAGAACCACTGGCCGAACCTGGAATTCGACATCGGTGCCGTGAACACGGCGCTGGCGCGGTTCCTGCCAGCGGGCTTCTACTACAAGACGTTCATCCACCCCAAGCCATTCTGGAAACACGTCTATGAGCCGATCATCCGGCGGTCGGCCGGTCTGGGTAAAGCACCCGACAAAGACAACCGCGACGCAGACACCTACGAGCACTTCTACGCCTTCACCGACGTTCTGGTGATCGGTGGCGGTGTCGCCGGGTTGCAAGCGGCCAAGGCGGCGGCCGAGACCGGTGCGAAGGTTCTGCTGATCGAGCAAACCGCGCATTGGGGTGGGCGCGCTCCGGTCGATGGCGGGACCATCAATGATGAGCCTGTGGATAAGTTCGTGGAACAATTGGTTTCCAAATTGGAAACAATGGACAACGTTATCATGCGCAACCGCTGCATGGGCGCGGGTGTCTATGACCATGGTTATGTGCTGGGGTATGAGCGTCTGAACGATCATAAACCGGGCACACAAGGTCCCCGTCATCGCCTGTGGCGTATTCGGGCCAAGCAGGTCGTCACTGCGACAGGCGCCATCGAACGCCCGCTGTCATTTGCGGGCAACGATGTTCCGGGCGTCATGCTGGCTTCGGCCATGCGCGACTATGTGGTGAATTGGGGCGTCACCCCGGGCGAGCGTGTGATCGTCGCGACCAACAATGACGACGCATATCGCACAGCGATCATCCTCAAACAGGCAGGTGTCGATGTTCTGCGTGTTATTGATGCGCGCGCTGCAGCCGGACCGCTGGCCGAAGAGGCGCGACAGCTTGGCATCCGGGTCGACCCCGGCAAGGCCATTGCCAAAGTCAAAGGCGGCAAGCGCGTCAAAAAGGTCGAAATCTGCAATCAGGAAGGTATCGGTGGCGCTCGCGAAGAAGTTGAGTGCGACGCGGTTGCCATGTCTGGCGGCTGGTCCCCGGTTGTTCATATGTGGTCGCATTGCGGCGGCAAGCTGATTTGGGACGAGGCACACGCGCATTTCCGCCCCGATCCGGCACGGCCACCACTGGGCGCGAACGGCGAGGGATTTGTTGTGGCTGCTGGTGCGTCTAATGGCCCTCTGGCATTGGGCGATGTTCTGACGGACGCGCACGCTGCGGGCAAAGCGGCCGCCAAAGCTGCTGGCTTCAAGCCAAAGAACACCAAAGCTCCGGCTGGTGAGGCCACGCAAGAGGCCGCTATGCAAGCGGTCTGGCTGATGCCCGCCAATGCCGAAGTGCAGTTACGCATGAAATCCTGGCTGGACTTCCAGAACGACGTCAAAGTCTCTGACGTGCAACTGGCCGCGCGCGAGGGCTATGAAAGCGTCGAGCATACTAAGCGGTACACTACACTGGGTATGGCGACAGATCAGGGTAAGTTGAGCAATATCAACGGACTGGCGATTCTTGCTGATGCGCTGGAATCGGAAATTCCAAAGGTAGGCACCACCACGTTCCGTCCGCCATACACGCCCATTTCGATGGGTGCGATTGGCGGCGAAGCGCGGGGCGACGTGTTCCAACCGATCCGTCAAACGCCGATGCATGACTGGCACGACAAGAACGGCGCGGATTGGGAGCCGGTCGGCCACTGGCGCCGGACCTACGCTTATGTACGTCCTAGTGAATCTGTGCACGACGCAGTAAACCGCGAGGTCAAGAATACCCGCGAAAACCTTGGTCTGCTGGACGCGTCGACACTGGGTAAACTGATCGTCAAAGGCCCGGACGCCGGCAAGTTCCTCGACATGATGTACACCAACATGATGTCCACGCTGAAGGTCGGCAAATGCCGCTATGGCCTGATGTGCTCGGAAAACGGTTTCCTGATCGACGACGGTGTTGTTGCTCGTATCGACGAGAACACTTGGCTGTGCCACACAACCACCGGCGGAGCCGAACGCATCCATGCCCATATGGAAGAATGGCTGCAGACCGAGTGGTGGGACTGGAAAGTCTACGTCGCCAACGTGACCGAGCAATACGCTCAGGTCGCGGTTGTTGGCCCCAACGCCCGCAAGGTGTTGGAGAAATTGGGCGGTATGGATGTTTCGAAAGAAGCGCTGCCCTTCATGGAATGGCGTGATGGCAAGATCGGAGATTTCGATTGCCGGGCCTACCGCATCTCGTTCTCAGGTGAACTGTCGTATGAGATTGCAGTGCCCGCCAGCCAGGGTCAGGCATTCTGGGATGCATTGATGGACGCAGGTAAAGAGTTCGGCGTCATGCCATACGGCACTGAATGTCTGCACATCCTGCGGGCCGAGAAGGGCTTTATCATGATCGGGGACGAGACCGACGGCACCGTGATCCCGCAGGATCTGGGGCTGAACTGGGCGCTTTCGAAAAAGAAAGAGGACTACCTCGGAAAACGTGCCCATTCACGCAGCCACATGGCCGATCCGGACCGCTGGAAACTGGTTGGTCTAGAGACTGTGGATGGTTCGGTTATCCCTGACGGAGCTTACGCAGTCGGCGAGGGCGTCAACGCCAACGGGCAGCGCAATATGATCGGACGGGTGACCTCGACCTATTACTCGGCCAATCTGGGCAAGGGCATCGCTATGGGTCTGATCAAGCACGGTCCCGACCGCATGGGCGAGATCGTCGAGTTCCCGGGTACCGATGGCAAAACCTACAAAGCTAAGATCGTGGACCCGATCTTCTTCGATAAGGACGGGGAGAAGCAGAATGTCTGAACCCATCAGCGCACTGAACCATGCAAGGTATGATGGCATCGCCAAGGTCCGGGAATGTGGCCTGCAGGGTATGATTACCTTGCGCGGCGACCTGTCCGACAAGGTGTTGGCCAAGGCCGTCAAGGACGCAACGGGTCAGAAGATGCCCGATCAGCGCGAAGCCTTGGTCGACGGTGAGTCCGGCGTCTGCTGGATGTCCACCGATGAATTGTTGGTGCTTGTTCCTTACGCCGAGGTTGAGGCCAAACTGGCGGCGTTGACCAACGCGCTGAGCGGTACACACGCGTTGGCGGTTAACGTCTCGGACGCCCGCGCGGTTTTCCGTATCTCGGGCAGCAATGCGCGTGAGGTGCTGGGCAAACTTGCCCCGGTCGAGCTGTCGGCTGAGGTATTTCAACCGGGTCAGATCCGCCGCTCGCGCTTGGCGCAGGTGGCAGGGGCGTTCTGGATGGATGACGCCGATACCTTCCGTGTTGTCTGTTTCCGGTCGGCCGCAGACTACGTGTTCAAGCTGCTTAAAGTTGCGGCGCAGCCCGGCAGCGAAGTCGGGGTTTACTGAACCGAAGTGAAGTGAAAAGCCCCGGCCACACCGAGGCTTTCTTTACCCGGTGGTTACGCTGCAAACTCCCGAACCATATGGTTTGTTGGCAGCGCTTGTATGCGCAAAACTGGCGCGATTCAGCCATGGCCGTCCGACTTCGTGATTTCACATTTGTATTCGACAGTATCCGCCAGAACTGATTGTGCGGAAAAGATCGTCTCAGCAATCCCCGTAGGCGATGCTGTCATTTTGCTTTCTCAAAAACTCTTCCGTGGGTGCTATTCAACGAGCACCCGCCAGATTGGTAAGTGAGGAAACAACTACTTAGACAGGGCTAGCGGCCGCATTACTAGATAGAAAAAAGTACCGTGCGGTACCGCGTTATTTCCGTTGGGCTGAGCGCTTTTTGCACATCCAGCGGGCTTCCGGTTTCGTCGCTTACTTCAGAATAAAAGGAGAGGCTTTCCAGCAGGTCCGATGTCCGCTGGTACCTGTCTTCTTCGGGCAAAAGCGGTGAGTGGAGTGAGAGGTACAGAGTAGGTCGCGTCCGTTTCAACCAGGGCAGGATCGTTGGCAGCACAAAAAACTCAGCCCCCTCAATATCCATCTTGACCAGAGATACACCCGACAGGTCATTCGCGGCCTCGAACTGGTCCCATGCGATCGTCAAGGCGTCGTTGCCGTGTGTTCCGTCATGCAAAAGTGAGCTGGTGGAATCGCCCGGCTCGCCGCGTACCGACGCCATGCGTGCCACTCCGAACTGATCCGACAACGCCACGCCAAAGGCCGAAACATTGCGGATGTCGTTCAGGTCGAGGTTCCAGGCCAAATGCCGAAAAGCCGTCGGATCCGGTTCGAAACACCAGACGTGCCGCGCTTGACGGGCACCGTACAGAACCGTGGGGCCAATCCACGCACCGATGTCCAGATAATCCCGATCTGCCGACAGATACTTGTCGAGCACCGCGAAAGTTTCAGGCTCCCACTTGCCATCAGACGCCTTGCGCCAAAATTTCGAATGATAAGGGTCCAGACGAAACGGCTCGCCATTCAGCTGGCCCGCATAGTATCCGCGGGCGCGGTAAAACATCTTGCGCGCCTGTGTAAGCATCGCCTGCCTCCGGGTTTTCTTGTCTCGGCTCTTGACCTGCGGCGGCTGCCAAAGCATTTAACCTTGGGAACCGCAACTTACATTTTTAACAGGGGGCCGATATGGCTTTTGAACTTCCTGATCTTCCTTATGCACATGACGCGCTGGCAGCCAAGGGTATGTCCGCGGAAACACTGGAATATCACCACGACCTGCACCACAAGGCCTATGTCGACAACGGCAACAAGCTGATCGCTGGTACCGAGTGGGACGGCAAGTCGCTGGAAGAGATCATCGTTGGCACCTACGACGCAAACGCCGTCGCGCAAAACGGCATCTTCAACAACATCAGCCAGCTGTGGAACCACAACCAGTTCTGGGAAATGATGGGGCCCGGCGGCAACGCAATGCCCGGTGAGCTTGAAAAAGCACTGACTGAAAGCTTTGGCTCGGTTGACGAGTTCAAGTCGCAGTTCAGCGCTGCTGGTGCCGGTCAGTTCGGCTCGGGCTGGGCGTGGCTGGTCAAGAACGCAGACGGTTCGTTGGCTGTGACCAAGACTGAAAACGGCGTGAACCCGCTGTGCTTTGGTCAAACCGCGTTGCTGGGTTGCGACGTGTGGGAGCACTCCTACTACATCGATTTCCGCAACAAGCGTCCGGCTTACCTGTCGAACTTCCTCGACAATCTGGTGAACTGGGAAAACGTTGCATCGCGGATGTGATTGTTAACCCAATAAGGGTTTTTCAAGGGCCTGTTGGCGGTGACGCTGGCAGGTCCTTTCTTGTTTAGATAGCTGTTTTTGATGGTGATGCTGCGTTTTGCAATCCGCATCGATTGACTGCTTCGAGCCCGAAGCAACTGATGCTTCAGGTCGTACGATTGTCGGCAATTAGAAAACCGTTTTTTTCGTTTGTCAGCGCCTCAGTTCTGCACGAGTAGGTTTTGCCTGATCGCCTCCACCTCCTTATCACTGATGCCAAGAATATCGCGGCGATAAGTGTCAAAAGAGCCATGAGCATCCTTGACCGCCTGAAGAGAGGCTGTGATTTGTTCCGGATGCGCACCGAAGGCCGGGCGCAGCGAGTGGGGGCCCTTGCCAACCAGTTGCTCGAGCTCGTCGTAGGTGAAGGCATTGGTGGTCAGGTAATCGCGCACGACATCCTCTTCGGAATAGCCTAACGTCAACATGGTGACGGCCGCCATGTATCCTGTGCGGTCCTTTCCGCCTGCGCAGTGAAATAGCATCGGAAAGTTGTTCGCATCGGTGAGCAGATGCAGGAACCGGGACACCTGCGGATCAAACTTGGTCGCAAAGTCCCGGTAGCGGTCAATCCTGATCTGGCGCAGGTCGACATCGTGATCCGCAAGCATCTGGTCGATCTCATCGAACTTGCCGTCAAACCACATTGGGCGGATTTGAGACGCGATCTCGATGGGCATGATCTTGGCGATGTCGGCTGGATCCGAGCCAATGGGCAGATTGGCGTTGAAATCCACCGAAGGAATCTGCGCGTTTGGGTGCGTTTCCAGTTCTTCCGGGGTACGCAAATCAACGATGGTCTCGATAGCGAGGCCATTCAGCTCGGCAATGGCGGCATCGGAAAGGCCATCCAACTGATCCGAGCGAAAGAGCACACCGGGCCTGATCCCCGCATCAGGAGTTGTGAGTTCGCGAAAATTCTCAAGCCCATGGACCGGATGGGTAACTATCACGTCTTCGCACTCCGATGGCAGATCAATGTCCAAAGCAGTATTGCAGGCTGTTGTTTGCGCGGTCGCTGCTCCGCCAGTGAATGTGCACGCAATTACCGCTGCCAAGCTCAATGGGGAGTGCGCTTTCATACCGTTTGTCCTCAATGCAAAAATCTCTTGATCAGATGCTCTTTAATCAGAGGAAGGATAGATATAGAAAGTTAAAGTCCATAGGATTTTTAGATGGAGTTACGAATGCCCGAAATCGAGCAGTTACGCGCTTTTGTCACTGCTGTTGAGTGTGGTTCGTTCTCGGCCGCTGCGCGAAAGCTGGGCAAAGCTCAATCTGCCATTAGCGCGACGATCTCCAATCTGGAAATCGATCTGGATCTGTCGTTATTCCACAGAGATGGTTATCGCCCCGTGTTAACGGAAGCCGGTGAGTCACTGCTAAAGCACGCAAGGTCGGTATTGAGCAGCATGGACATGCTTCGGGGGCAAGCCGAGGCGTTAAGCGGATCTGTTGAGCCAAGGTTTTCCTTCTTTGTCGAAGATGGGTTGTTGGTGGATCGTGTTCGAAGTTTGTTAACAGGCACAGCCGATAGGTTCCCAAGCCTGGAACTCCGGGTGGAGCAGCTTTCGAGGCCTTCTGTTCTAAAGGCAGTTCAATCAGGTGATGCAGACGCTGCTTTCGTATGTGAGGCGCCCAAGGAGGCGCAAAGCTACAGATGCCTGGGCGTCGGGTTTCAGAGGGTGGTGCCCGTGTGTCACGCTGACCACCCGCTGGCTAAACTGGCGACCGTGGGGCGGAAAGACCTGTCCCAATACCGTCAAGCGGTGGAACCGAGTTCAGAAGCCTCAGTCGCTGGAGACCGCATATTCAGCCCGGACGTTTGGATCTCAAGTACTTCGATCACCAGAAAGGCGCTTGTGATAGGTGGCTTGGGCTGGGCAGAGTTGCCGGTCGTTTCGGTGGAGCGAGAAATCTTAGGCGGCGAGTTGAGGGTTCTGGAGTACGAATTCGCGCAGAACGCGATCCTGAGGACGGTGGATTTCCTCACAACAAACGCGACCAACCAAGGGCCTGTGATGAGGTGGCTGACGAGTGAAATCACAACTTGGGATCAGCGCGCCTGGATTGGCGATCATCAGGTTGGCAGGCGATAGCAATGCCGACATTCAAGCAAATTCAGCGAATTCACTGTTTGTCTGCAAAGCTGAATTGAATCGGCAGAAAACCTGCCATTTCAACTTTCTGTACTGCCGCAAGTCCGGTCTGAGCCTAATTTGCACAATGCTGCACTAAACACCTATGGCTGCTTTGCGCGGCGAATGAGCTTCGCAGGGGCTAGTGCTTCCTTTCAAAAGGCCAACTACAATTGCATTTCGTTTAAAGGTTTTCAGCACTCGGCAGCGCATCAAGGCAAAACCTTAAGGGAGTGCTTTTGGGCAGCGCACAGTAACCT
Source organism: Ruegeria sp. CDSA246 (assembly GCF_059611225.1). NCBI lineage: Bacteria > Pseudomonadati > Pseudomonadota > Alphaproteobacteria > Rhodobacterales > Roseobacteraceae > Ruegeria > Ruegeria sp. CDSA246. Next base: position 97,462 of record NZ_JBXWPD010000005.1, read on the forward strand.
TTTGACGGCAAGATGTCCGAAGGTGAGCTTCCGCCTCCGATCAATATAAGGAGGAAATCCTCCAAAGGCGGCAAAAGCTCACGTGAGTTTGCTGCCGTCTGCTCCAATGACAGTGATTGAAAAGCGCTAAAAAGCGGAATTTCGATAGTGCCGTCAGTACCCTCGGGATATTCGTGCAGGTATTGTCGCGCACCCCAGACAGGCTCAGTAAAAAAATCGCGATAGTAAGCCCGGTCCAACCGACTGAACTGAATCCCCAAACCTTCTTGTTCAATTTTCCCGCTGCGGACACTCTGGTAAATGTCCGTTATTCTCTCATAGACTTCGGGCCACTTCACGGCCTCAACTGTGGCGCTTAGCGAGATAATCGCCTTTTTCTTACCCATGACAACGAAGTCTGAGCGTGGATCGTAAGCCGCGCGCAATTCCTGGCGGATAATACGAAACATCTCGGATCCTTGACTGGCACCGATGTAATCCACCAAGACATTTGTCCCAACCTGGTCAATCTCATCTTCAAACTCTTCAGCTTTGACAAAAAGGATCAGCATCTCGGTAGAGTCAGGATCGGCAAAGTGAATGACACCCGTCGGAAGGCTGAAATCTTCCTCATTCGTGCCAATCAACGCTTCAGCCCATTTTGCGAAAGGCAAATTCCACTTTCCCTTCAGGCGCGGAAGCTTGCTGACCAATCGAAGAGTGCGGCGTTCTACTTCTTGGTCTCCGGATCTTAGGATTGCCTGAATGGGTTGACCAAAACGAAATTCGCCACCCCCAACCTCAGCATCTGCGTCGCCAGGTTCGTACTCCAGGAAATGCGCCACTTCCTTCAGAACATCTTCTGGCCTCCTGGTTCTGGTAGACTTGGTAGAGTTGGAATACTGCAGCTCTCTTGCATACCAGTCGTCCGAGTATTCCGCCTCAAGCAAGAGGTTTTCGAGGTGAACGATGGTCTCTGGAAAGACTTCGTTTGGCGCCGAGACCGTGAGCATCAGACTACGGCGACTTGTTTCGACGTAATGCTTGATCCCTTTCAACTGCTTGTACTCAGCAATTTTGTAGGAAGAACGGCTTGATGTTCCTCCAGAAATTACACTTGAGAGACCTGCACGCAATGCGGCCACCCGGTCTATCGTCGGTCGATCTATCGGCCAAACCAAGGTGAGCTCAGAAATGCCGTTTTCCAGAGGCATCAGATAGGCAAAATTTGCATCACCGGTCGTTGCGATCAGCTCCGCACGGACCTGCTGCGCTGACAGCAGGCTGAGAACCAATAAGAGAGAGGAAATGAACCGGCTTTTTAATGTCTGCATGTTACTCTGCTTTTTCGGCCAACACGACCGAAGTGGCTGATGGCTTGATGACCTTTTCGGCAAAATCAATAACGTCCTGATCTGTCGTATCGTTCAAGATGTCGACAAATACAGTCGGTGTGAGAGGGGGGAAACCATCAGAAGCCACATTCGACAGGAATGATAGAAACTCTGTGGGCCGGCGCGCGGCATTTCTGGATCCAACGACCTGCATCCGGCGCGCTTGATTGATTTCATCCCTGGTGATCGGTTCGTTCAACAAATTGGCCAGAGTTTCTGTCAGATGGTTATGCGCCGCGTCCAAGCTGAAGCCGGGCATTAGGTGCAAATCTATGGTAAGTTCCAGATCCGCATTTTTGGCAAAAAACCAGTCAGCGTCGACGCTGAAAACGCGCTCGTCTTGATAGTACAGGGCCTTGTAAAGCCTTTCGTTCAAAACATCGGTGGCGATAAAAAATGCGCCCTGCATATCGATGCTGGTTGATCGATCTTCGAAGTCCACGAATTTCGCAAACTGGATTGTGTCATGCGCCAACTTGTCCGACCGAATGCGTTCAACAAACCGAACCTCAGGGTCTGGTTTGTCGTCTAACCAGCGTTTTTGAGGGGCCTCAGAAGGTTCTGTGTCCCCAAATATACGAGCAACGAGTTCTTCGGCTTTACTAGGTTCAATTTTTCCCGACACGATTAACGTCACATTGGACGGCGTATAGTGAGTTTTGTGAAACTGATAGGCCTTCTCAAGGTTCAATTGCGGAAGATCTTCAATGGTGTTGTCTGCACGGCCGCGCAAAGTGCCGTAGAGGTTTTGAAGTGCAATTCTTCTGAGCCAACGAAGCGGAGACTGCCTTTCACGAAGAAATGTTTCACGCTGTACGATACCAATTTCGCTTTCCGCAAATCCTTCTGGCAGCGATGGCGTGTCAAGGACGGCCCGAGACAGCTGCAGCAACATTTCTATGTCAGAAGGTACGCCGGAATTCGTGTACACCGTTGATACGTTATGCGTTGTCGCGTAGATATCGCGCTCTCGGGGCTTTCTGAGTATTGTGGCGTCCGCTGAAAACGCAGCCAGATGCTCAGCTAGATGAGCTGTACCGGATGGTTCCGGATCATCATACGCTCCCGATAGAACAATTAGCTGCACGTCCACACGGTCGAAGTCATCCCTCGGAACCACATAGGCTGCGTATAATCCGCCTTTCTCAGAAAGAGGGGTGACGCCTTGAGCATGAGCAGTTCCAGAAAACACCAAGAGGACAAGCGAAAAAAACAATACGACTGTGCGCATCATAATCCTTTAAATTATGTCACTTAGTCCAAAAAAACGTCCGTCATCAGGCGTTTAACGAATGCGACAGTGATTTACTAAATGCTTGTGGGATACGAGCTGCTATTTCAAGCCGCCAATTGAAAACTTGCCGAAATGTGTTCGACACGGGACTAAATACGCGCGGAACCCGTACCTCAGCTCTCTATGGAGAGATCACCCAAAAGTAATACATCGTAGAGCAGCAGCGAGTGGCAGTTATCCAGAGATCAAGAGGGAAGTGTCTGCTTTGCCCGGCGATCCAGCTCTCAGTAGGTTCTGTACAGCATCACGCGTGAACCTAGGAGCGGCAGAAGTGCACGCGCGAGATCTGGATCTGCCTCGATCAATGGTATGACCCGTTCGTCGAAAGACCCCTGATCAACATGCGACGGCAATTGCTGGCCGAAGACCCTGAACAAGCCGCGGACTTCGTTGGTCAAATCGATGCATTTCCTTTGAACAGCCGTGCGGCTTCTCAATAGTGTTCTTAACGCGTGTGCCATGCGGCTCTTGATGAAAAATTTACTGAACCACCCAGATCGCAACACCTCTGCAATCCCTCGCGCATGCGTTTTGTCGGTCTTGTTACGCATCGCTGAACGAGCCGCGTTCACTTGCCGTGCTTCCATCCAGACCACATCAAGACCAGCGGCCCGAAGCCCATGACGCAGGTGCAGGCTCATCGAAGCAGAACCAAATTCAATCCGACACTGACTGGCAGACCCATCAATCTGGTTAGCCCAAATACCCATGCTTCGTCCCGCAAGCTGATATTAGCCGAAAAGCTATTCGACAGAGCCGGCGTGACCCTGCAACTCCGCCGCAGGAGAAAACCTGCCTTCACGTCAACTTTCGAATTGAGACCTATTGTACGCCGCCCCGCAATACCTAGCTAAAGTATGCGGAGGGAGAGAGCCGCAAACCACTAAGAAAACGGTCAGGCACCGCGCTGAATGACTTTGGCGCGTCTCGGGTAAGCTGTGCCTGACGCATGAGGGATGGCCAAAAAAACGCCATTACAGGAGAATACAATGGTCGAACTTGCACAGGGAACATGGGTTGTCATCGCCGACGGGGAAAAGGCGCTGTTCATGGAGAATATCACCGACGCTGATGATCCCAATCTGGTTGTCGTATCCGTAGAAGAAAGCGACGGACCAAGGACCAAGCCTTCGGACCGGGCCGGTCGTCGTTTTGACACGGCACCACATCAGAAATCGGCCGTGGAAGAGAGCAAATGGAAAACCCATGCGAAATCCCTGTTCGTGCAGGATGTCGCCAACCTGTTGAACCGTAAGGGTTTAAAAGGGGCCTATAAACGATTGGTCCTGGTAGCCAGCCCGCATGTTCTAGGGTTGCTGCGCCGGCGGTTGCACAGCGAAGTGCTGGGCAAAGTGGTTGCCGAGGTCGATAAAACTCTGACCAATCATCCGATGCATAAGGTCGAACAGGTGCTGCGACAGCGCCTTGCTCCGGCGACTTGAATTTGACGATGGCAAACGGGCGGTTCTGGCCGCCCGTACATCTGTCAGCCTAAGTCAGAACTTTCCTGAGCGTTGACATTGCAGCCTCCGGGCCATCGACCCAAGTGATGAAATCCGACAGCGATGCGTCGGCAAAGCCTTGGCCGATGACCTGTTGCAACAGCTCGTGCAGCGTATCCCAATAGCCATCCACATTCATGACTAGAATGGGTTTGTCGTGCAGGCCCAGCTGCCGCCAAGTGAGCGCCTCGAACAACTCATCCAGCGACCCCGGACCGCCGGGCAGGACAATAACCGCATCGGCATTCATGATCATGACCTTCTTGCGCTCGTGCATCGTCTCGGTGACCACGAAACGGGTCAGGTCCGTCTTGCCGACTTCGCGTCGCAGAAGGTGCACCGGGATGACGCCGAACGTGTCACCACCAGCGGCTTGCGCGGCTCGCGCGACCTCGCCCATTAGCCCCACATCCCCGGCCCCGTAGACCAGCCGCCAGCCTTCTTTGGCCAAAAGGGTTCCAAAGTGTTGCGCCGCGTCGGAATAGGCCGGATTCGCGCCATTTCGTGACCCGCAATACACACAGACAGATTTCTGAGACATGGGTTGGCTTCTCCGGGCTTGTATATGGTGTTTTGACCCGTGATAGCGGGATTGATAGATTGGCTCAACCGTCAGACAGATTGTGTTTTACTCAAAGCACTTGCGCTGCGGAGCGAAAGGAAAAGAATGAACTCCAAGTCGGGAAGCGAAAGCTCCGGTACTTTCATCTGGGGGGTGATTGCCGGCATCGTTGCATTAGTCGGGGCGGGCGGGTTGTACCTGTCCGGCGTCTTCGGGACGGGTCCTCAGGAAGCTTCACCGCAGCAAGACACCTCTGTCCAAACCACGGAAGAGGCCAGTTCGGTTTCCACCCCGTCCGAGGATCAGAGCACGGCAATTGAGGAACCGGAAACCGCTGATCCGTCTGATTCCGAGACCGCACCGGCGACGGAAACGGCTGAGGCTGACCCGGGTGTCGCGCCACCGACTCTGGACCAGATCTTTGTTGAGCCGGACGGCAATACCGTTCTTTCTGGCAATGCAGAGCCAGGCACGGATGTTCGTGTCCTGCTGGATGGTGAGCAAGTGCACAGCTTTACCGTCGATAACACCGGTCAGTTTGCCGAGTTCCTTTCGATTCCATTTTCAGACGATGCGCGCGGGCTTACGTTGGAAACTGCGGGCCAGGATCAACCCGTTCGTTCGGACGACTATTTGATTGCAGCCTTGCCTGAACCTGAACCTGAACCTGAACCTGAACCGACGACCGAGCAGGTCGCCGCTGCCGAAACGGGTGACGCTGCGCCCTCCGGCGACGAAACAGCAGGGGCACAAGACACACCCTCGTCAGAGCCAACAGATGAAACGACGACCGGGGATGTCGAAACGGCGGATGCGCCCGCAGAACCGTCTGCGGATCAACCCCAGGAGACGGCACAAGAAACCGCTGAAGAAGGCGATGAAAATCAACAAGTTGCCATTCTGCGTTCCGGCGAGGACGGGGTTGAGTTGGTTCAGTCTCCAACCGCCGAACCCGACGCCTCGGACGAGGTGGCTTTGGACACGATCGGCTATTCCGACGTTGGCGACGTAGAGCTTACCGGCCGGGTCCCGGACGGGTCTGCGGTGCGACTGTATCTGGATAACCAGCTTGTTGATGATCTGTCGCCGGTTGATGATGGTAAATGGCGCAGCGAACTCGAGGGAATTGATCCCGGTATATATACATTGCGCGTCGATGAAATCGCCTCGGATGGTACAGTGGTCAGCCGCCTGGAAACCCCGTTCAAGCGCGAACCGCTAGAGGTGCTGCGCGCGGCAGAGGCCAGTGATGAGCCCGAGGGCGAACCAGATACGCCCCCGATCCGCGCGGTCACCGTGCAGGAAGGCGACACGCTTTGGGCCATTTCGCGCGACCGGTTCGGTGATGGTATCCTGTACGTGAAACTGTTCGAGGCCAACCGCGGCGCGATCCGCGATCCTGACCTGATTTATCCCGGTCAGATATTCACCATCCCGGAATAAACTATTGCCGCTGGCCCTCGGTGGGCCGGCGGTCTATCTCTGACCGCAGATCAGGTACGTGATGAGACGAGCAGCGCCAATGACATCAGCCGATACGCCCACGTCCGACGAACGCAGCTCTGGCTGGCGCACGATCCGGAAAGTTGCGCCCTATATGTGGCCCGAGGACGAGCCTTGGGTAAAACGACGCGTCGTTCTGGCCATGGGCATGCTTGTTTTGGCCAAGCTTATCGCGGTCTATACTCCGATCCTTTACAAGGGCGCAGTTGATAGTTTGGCGGGTGAGGGCGTACCGCCGCTTGCGTTGGGTGCTATTGGTCTGACGGTGGCTTATGGCGTCGCGCGGATGATGACCGTCGGCTTCCAGCAGCTTCGCGATGCGGCCTTTGCTCCGGTGGGGCAGCGGGCCTTGCGCGCGCTGGCGTTGGAGACGTTCCAGCATATCCACCAACTATCCATGCGTTACCACGTGACGCGTCGCACCGGAGGGCTTAGCCGGATTATCGAGCGTGGTGTGAAAGGCGTGGAATTCCTGTTGCGCTTTTTGCTGTTTTCGATTGGTCCGCTGATCCTGGAACTGCTGTTGGTCGCGATCATCCTGATGTGGCTGTTCGACGTCTGGTATCTGGTTGTCGTTGCTGTCACCATCGCGCTGTACATCTGGTTCACCTTTGCGGTGACGGAATGGCGCGTGAAGTTGCGCCGCGAAATGAACGATCAGGATACTGAGGCCAATCAACGTGCCATCGACAGCCTGCTGAACTTTGAAACCGTCAAGTATTTCAATGCTGAATCGCGCGAGGCGGCACGGTATGATGTGTCGATGAAGGCCTATGCCGGGGCTGCGCTTAAAACGGCGTATTCGCTGGCCTTCCTGAATTTCGGTCAGTCCCTTCTGATCACTTGCGGGCTGATCGGCGTGATGGTTCTGGCGGCCATGGGGGTGCAACAGGGAACGCTGACCGTCGGCGATTTCGTCATGGTCAACGCCTATATGATCCAGATCACCGTGCCGCTGAACTTTCTGGGCACTGTCTACCGGGAAATCCGCCAATCGCTGGTGGATATGGGGCAGATGTTCGACTTGCTGGAACAACCGACCGAGGTGCAGGACAAGCCCGGCGCGCCAGATCTGGTGGTCAGTGGTGGTGAGGTGGCATTGGACAATGTGCGCTTTGGTTATGATGCGGACCGCGAGATCCTCAAAGGTGTGTCGCTGACGGTACCTGCTGGCCAGACTGTTGCAATTGTCGGTGCCACAGGTTCGGGTAAGTCGACGATAGGCCGCTTGCTGTTCCGGTTCTACGATGTCACCGGGGGCGCGTTGAAGATCGACGGGCAGGACGTGCGCGACGTGACCCTGAACAGCCTGCACGCAGCCATCGGCGTCGTGCCGCAGGACACAGTGCTGTTTAATGATACCATCCGCTACAACATCGCTTATGGCCGGGACGGGGCCACTCAGGAAGATGTCGAAGCTGCTGCCAAAGCTGCGCAGATCCACGACTTTATCGTGACCTTGCCAGAAGGCTATGACACCAAGGTTGGAGAGCGGGGTCTGAAGCTGTCGGGTGGCGAGAAACAACGGGTGGGCATTGCGCGTACCCTGCTGAAGAACCCGCCGATCCTGCTGTTGGATGAGGCGACCTCGGCGCTGGACACAGATACCGAACAGGACATCAAGGACGCATTGGCGCGGGCTGGTGAGGGACGGACCGTGCTGACGATCGCGCACCGCCTGAGCACCATTGCCGAAGCGGACCGCATTGTTGTTCTGGAACGCGGAGAAATCCTTGAACAAGGCACCCATGACCAGCTTTTGCAGCGCGAGGGCCGTTACGCGCAGCTCTGGAGTCGCCAGCAAGCGGACGCGGCCTGATCCGGTCACAGGGGTATTTCAGGAGACCAGGCAGAACAGCGCAGCAAAAATGCGTTCATTCCTCCAAGTTTAATTTGACGTTCATTTTCCTTGGTGACAAATCACCTAAAGACACGGTGCCAGGTTCTTTGGCCGGACCTTAACTAAAGGAATATCTAATGAAAATGCGTGCAGCAGCAGCCTTGGCCGCAACTGTTCTTACGGCGACTTCGGCATTTGCCGAGGATCTTGAATTTCTGGTTGTGAATGAATCCAGCGCGGATCTGGTCGAGTTCAATGTCTCGCCTGGGTCTTCCGGCAGCTGGGAGGGAAACCTGCTGAGCGGTGGCTATGTCGCGCCCGATTATGAAATCGATGTTGTCATCGCGGATGGCCTGACCACATGTGTCTACGATATTCGGGGGGCGTTCGACGATGGGTCGTCGGCTGAAGACTTCGGTCTAAACCTGTGTGATTTGGGTGAATATGTATTCACCGACTAAGTCTTAGAGACTAAGTCCTGGCGAAGAAAAATGGCGAACCTTGCGGTTCGCCATTTGCATTACTCGGCCGCCTTTAGGGGTGACGTTGGCGGGTGATCGGGACGCTCATCCTTGTCTGCATCCGGTGCGGGCGCGGTCGGCGTCTCATCCCCCCAGACAACCTCGGTGGCCTGTACCTGACGGGCAGCATGACCAACCGCCATATCCTGAGCGATTTGGCTGGAACGACCTGCAGTGGCCCGTGCCAGCGCCTTGGCCAGCCATACCGCATAGGTGGTGACCCACACCCGCAGCGCCAGGAACGATGGCGTCACGATCAGGGTCAGCACCGTTGCAATACCCAGCCCGAACACAACCGCCGTAGCCAGCTGTTTCCACCACAGCGCAGTTGGGCTGTCGATGGAGTAGCCGCCATTGATGAAGTCCAGCGACAATCCGAACATCATCGGCGTCAAACCGGCCATCGTGGTCAGGGTGGTCAGCAGAACCGGGCGGATACGCGCCTCTGCCGTGCGGATGATCGCTTCGATCCGGGGCATATACCGGCTGTATTCCTGATAGGTATCGATCAGAACAATGTTGTTGTTCACCACGATCCCCGCCAAGGCCACAATCCCTGTCCCGGTCATGATGATCGAGAAAGGCTGCTGCATGACCATCATCCCGATCAAAACGCCGGTGGTCGAAAGCACAACGGCCAGCAGAACCAGCACCGAGTTGTAGAATGAGTTGAACTGCGCCAGCAGGATCACAAACATCAGGCCTAAAGCAGCCAAGAAAGCGCTGGACAGGAAAGCCTGGCTTTCTGCCTGATCTTCCTGATCGCCGGTCCATTCCCAACTGACGGTGCTGCCGAAGGGATTGGTTTCAAGCCACTCGGTCAGCACTGCAATGCGTTCGTTGGCATTGATCAGGCTAATCCGGGCGTTTCCAGATTCCAGATCGGCGCGCACTGCATCGACATCTCCCGCACCCGTCAACATGACAAGCTCGAAATTGTTGCCGGTCGGTCCAGTGATGATCGCGCCTGTGGGTTCTGTACCTTCCACGACGCCGCTCACAACTGCCAGCCGCTGTTCCGTGCCGTCCGCATTATCTATCACAACTTTGCTCAGACCCGGCTCAACGTCGGCCTTCACATCGTAATAGCGCTGCTGGTTGATCCGGTTGATCTCGGCCAGTTTGGCCACTGGCTTGCGGGTGACAAAGTTCGACAAAGGCACTAGCCCATCAGGCGTTCGCACTTTGAGCGTATCCAGTGTCGACAAAACCCGATCTTCGTCGGGCAGGCGAACGCGGATTTCGATTTCCTCGTCCACGCTGTCGGGGCGCATTTCGCCCAGCAGCAGCCCGCGCGTGACCAGTTGCACCATCGCGCCGACGGTTGCCACATCCGCGCCGAAACGACCCGCTTTGGCAACATCCACGTCGATCTGCCAGTCGATGCCGGGCAAGGGCAGGGTGTCTTCGATCTTGATCAGGCCGGGTGTTTCATCGAACATCTTTCGGGCCGCAACAGTGGCTGAGTTCAGTTCTTCCCAGCCGTCCGCCTTGATGCGCAGATGAACGGGCTTGGCCGAGGCCGGGCCTTGTTCCAGCGGTAGGATTTCGACGATGAAGCCCGGAATCTTTGCAAGTTCGGCGTTCAACTGATCGAGCACGAAGTCACCGTCATATTCCGGGGCAACCGTTTCACGGTCGATCAACCCGCCGAAGATCGGTTCGGACACGTTGGGCCGGTCTTCCCACGGGATGATTTCGAACTGGACGCGACCGACAGTGTCTGCCGGTGCTTGCGCACCTCCATTGTTTTGGTTGAGCCCGCCTTCTCCGGCAAAGGAAAACACGTTCACGACTGCGGGGTGCGCGCTGATAATTTCTTCGGCCGCCAGTACCATCTGGTCCTTTTCGATCAGCGATATGTTGCCACGTGCACGAACATAGGCCGTGGCTTGCTCGGGTTCGCTTTCGACGAAGAACTCTACGCCCCGGTTATTGTTCCCAAATGCGGTCATGACTGACATCACAGCGAAGCCAATGACGACAATCGAAACAATCGGCATGATCGGGTTGCCGACCAGGAACTTGATGACATAGCCAAAGGGTGTGTGTTCGCGCGCCGTATGCACATGCTGATCGGGCGCGCGTTCGATTTTCGCGGCACTCAACGTAACAGAACCAGCAAATGCTCCGAAAATAAACAGGAAGGCACCAAGCAGAACTGCTCCGAATGCGCCTTCGGGCAACAGATAGGTCGGATTCAGCAGTTGCATCGCACCAAGGAAGATCAGGTACAGCGATGGCGGCACCATAACCGCACGAACCCACCACCGGGTGCGTGCGCGCAGCCAGTCGGATGTGCGGTCAAAGACGCGGCTCAGGCGGCCTGAAACACCACCCATGACAGGCAGATAGATCAGTGCAACGATCAACGAAGCGGACAGAACGAAGATCAGCGTGACAGGCAGCATGCCCATGAATTCACCCGGGACACCCGGCCAAAACAGCATGGGCAGGAAGGCACATAGGGTTGTGGCCGTGGATGACACGATAGGCCAGAACATACGCTGCGCAGCCTCGACATAGGCGTGCATCGGGCCAACGCCCTCTTTAATGCGCCGGTCAGCGTATTCCACGACAACAATGGCCCCGTCGACGAGCATACCCACTGCAAGGATCAGGCCGAACATCACGATGTTCGAGATGCTGATGCCCATGACTGCCAGGAAGGCGAAACACAGCAGGAATGAGGTCGGGATCGCAAAACCCACCAGCAATGCCGCGCGTGTGCCCAAAGAGGCCAGAACAACGATCATCACCAGTGCGATGGCCGTCAGAACCGAGCCTTCGAGCTGGCTGACCATCGAACCGACGATGCGGCTTTGGTCGTTCGAGGTGCCCAGCTGGATTGCGGCCTGCATCTCGGGCGGCCATTTGGCCTGCGCAGCGGCAATGGTTTGTTTCACACCCTCGACTGTGTCGATCAGGTTGTAGCCCTTGCGCTTGACCACCTGCAACGCGACGGTTTGTTCGCCGTTGAAACGGGCAGTGCCTTCGCGGTCCTCAAAGGTATAGTTGATCTGCGCCAATTCCCCCAGGGTGACGACCCGGTCGCCATTCACTTTGACCGGCAGGCCATAAACATCCTGCGCGGTTTTGAAGGAAGAGGGGATCTTGACCGAGAATGTGCCCTGTGCGGTTTCGACCTCACCGGCAGCGATCAGCTGATTGTTGTTACGCACAACGTCGATAAGCTCGGCGGCGGTGACGTTGTATGCCTCAAGCCGAAGAGGGTCGATAATGACCTCAAGCAATTCGTCGCGGTTGCCCGCGATACCGGCTTCGAGCACCGAATCCATCGCCTCAAGGTCGTCCTGCAACGCCTTGGCGACTCGCGCCATAGTGCGCTCGGGGACTGCACCCGTCAGGTTGACGATAACGATTGGGAACTCTGAGAAATTGATCTCGGTCAGCGAGTATTGCTCGGCTCCGTCGGGGAATTCGGCCTGCGCGCTGTTCATCGCGTCGCGCACATCAGCCATGATCGCGGTCTTGTCCCAGCCGAAATCGAACTCCAGCGCCACGCCCGCATACCCTTCGGCGGCGGTCGAGGTCATCTCTTTCAGCCCATCTAGGTCAGCAAGTTCGGTCTCCATTGGTTTGACCAACAGATTTTCCGAGTCCTCGGCTGAGATGCCCGGAAACTGAACCGAGACAAACAGGGCAGGGATTTCAATGTCGGGCTCGCCTTCTTTCGGCAGGCTGACATAGGCAAAGCCGCCAACCACCAATGAGATGGCGATGAAGGCCAGAACCATTCTGGCCCGGCCGGCGGCCCAACTGACGATTCCAGTCATTTCGAAGCTTCCCGATATGTGGGTTCAACTGTGACGCCGCGGGTCACGAACTCTTGCCCGATGACGATCACGTCCAATGTTTCGGGCAGGCCGCCGACCCAAACGCCTTCGGCTGAATCACGCAGAAGAACGACGGGCTGGAAATCGACCACGTTGCTCTGGCCAATGGTGCGGACACCGAGTTGACCGTTATTGCTCAGGGTCAGTGCCGATTGCGGCAGGAAATGCGCCTTGGCCCCGGCGGCCGAAATGCGGATGTCGGCGGTTTGGCCGTCCCGAATGGCCAGTTCCGGGTTCGGAACAGTGATTTCGACCTCGAACGTGCGGGTTGTTTCATCGGCCGAGCGGCTCAGGAATGTCACACGACCAGAAACCTGCAGGCCAGTGACCAACTGCGCCGTGGCTTCGGTTCCGACGATGATGCGGTTAACCTCGGTTTCTGGCACAAAACCCACCAGCTTGATCGGGTCCAGTTGGATAACGGTCGCGCATAGCGCACCGGGCTGCATCAAGCTGCCCAATTCTGCGGTATCGCTTTCCAACAATCCCTTGAAGGGTGCTGTGATCGTCTGGCGATCGATTTCGCGTTCCGCGGCTTTGACCTCGGCAGTTGCGGCTTCGATCCCGGCGCGGGTGGCCTCAAGACCGGCTTCGGCGGTCTTGATACCGGCCTCGGCGGTTCTCATCGCCGCCTCGCTTGAGATTCTGCGTGTCTCAGATCCAAACCCGGAGTCAGACAGTTTATTCGCAGCCGTCAGGTTGATCTCGGCCTCGGCGACACGCGCATGTGCTTCTTCCAGGCGGGCTTCGGCTTCTGGAATGCGGCTTTGGGCTTCTAACTTGGCAGCCTTCGCTTCGGCCAGACTGGCGGGGCGGGTGCCTGGGTCAAGCTCGCACAGAAGATCGCCGGCTTCGACGAACGTGCCTTTGCGCTTGGGCTCTGAGATGACGGTCGATGTGGTTTCGGCCAGTACTTCGACCTGACGATTGGCCTTGGTCTGGCCCCGCAACAACACGGCGCTGTCAATTTCACGTGCAGTTGACCTTACGGCAACGACGCCGATCGTCGCCTGATCCACGTCCACGACTTCGCCAGATTCGCTGGCAACCTCAGGGCTGGCCTCGGCTTCCGCGCGCCCGGCGAAAGAGAACAGGCTGTCCCGTTCGAAAACCAAAAAAAACAAAACAACAATAACCAAAGCGGCGTTTACTAATGAAATCAATCGCATGCAGGACTACTCCCAGAATTCTGCGCCACATATTTTTTGCGGTCATGCTAGAAAGTGGGGACGATTATGTATCGTTTCCACACTAAACTGAATAGTTCGGTTTATTTTTTTCTACAAGAGGGCAGGCCACCGGCGGGATTGTAAAAAATCGGGCTCTTGGCTTGGCGATTGCGCCGGGGTATGACATGGCGCCATACACCAAGGATGCAGCCCCGGAGGGCAGGGATGAGCGACGTCGACAGTTTTATTGATGAGGTGACCGAAGAGGTGCGCCGGGACCGTCTGTTCTTGCTATTGCGCAGATGGGGTTGGGTCGGTGTGCTTGTGGTTGTCCTGATCGTGGGCGGTGCTGCGTTCAATGAAGTCCGCAAGTCGCGCGCTACCAGTCAGGCGCAGGATTTGGGTGATTCAATCCTGGCGGCGCTGGCACAGAATCAGTCAGAAGACCGTGCAGCTAGTCTTGCCGCCGTCGAAACACAATCGCCGGGTGGGGATGCGGTTCTTAACATGCTGTTGTCGGCCTCTCAGGTTGAGGCCGGATCAGAGCAGGATGCGGTTGCCAGCCTGAATGCCATTGCGTCCCAAGGGGATCTGCCGGAAATCTATCGCGCGATCGCGGCATTTAAGGCGCTGCTGCTGCAGAGCGAAACTCTGCCTGCAGCCGATCGCCGTCTTCAATTCGAAGCGTTGGCTGCGCCGGGTGCTCCGCTGCGGTTGCTGGCCGAAGAACAATTGGCCCTGATCGATGTGTCCGAGGGCAATGTTGACGCGGCCATCACGCGGCTTCAGGCCTTGCGTCAGGACGCAGAAATTGGCGTGGATCTGCAACAGCGTGCGGCTCAGTTGATTGTAGCGCTGGGCGGTGAACCAGAGCCACTGATCGCCCAACAGGGCTGATCCGGTGGCGGCAGGAAAACTTACAGGCGAGTTCGGAATATCATGGTAGCAAGTCTATTCTCCCGTATTGGATTGTCGATGGCAGCCCTTTCATTGACCTTGGTCGCCGCCTGCCGGGAACCCGAGGTTATCTTGCCGGGACCGCGAGAAGATATCCGGCCTGCTGCCGATACCGAAACGGTGGAAACCCGCGGCTCAAAACCGATCAGCCTTCCGGCGCAAAGAGCCAACGCGAGTTGGCCGCAAAGCCCGGGCACGGCCGCGTTCCGGACCACCAATGCACAGTTGCGCGCAACACCGCAGCGCATTTGGTCCGCTTCAATCGGTCAGGGTGACTCGCGCAAGCAGCGGATCACGGCTGATCCCGTTGTTGCGGGCGGGTTGATCTACACGCTTGATGCCGGCGCAACGGTGTCTGCCGTGTCGCCGCAAGGGCAGGTCGTTTGGAACACCGATCTTATTCCGCCAAGTGATGGCGACTCGGATGCCACGGGTGGCGGCATGGCCTATGACAACGGTGTGCTTTATGTGTCTTCCGGTTACGGCCGCCTGACAGCGCTGGATGCCAAAACCGGTGCAGTTCGTTGGCAAAAAAGGTTGAACGCGACCGGCAGCGGCGCGCCATTGGTCAGCAACGGTCTGCTGTATCTGGTGGCTGGTGACGAAACTGGCTGGGCGGTCAACACCAAGGACGGCCGCATTGCCTGGCAAATTCAGGGCACCCCAAGCGTTGGAAACGTTCTGGGTGCGCCGGCGCCAGTGATAGCATCAGATTTTTCCGTGTTCGCCTTTGGCTCGGGTGATGTCGCAGCGACGTTCCGTCGGGGGGGTATTCGCCGCTGGAACGCATCAGTAGCCGGGGGACGTCGCGGACGTGCGGCGGCGCAGATCGTCGATGTAACCGGTGGGCCAATGGTGGTGGGCGATAAGATCTATATCGGCAACCATTCCGGGCGCACGGTCGCGTTTGACGCCAATTCCGGCGAACGGATGTGGACCGCAGACGAAGGGGCCGTCGATACGGTCTGGGCCGCTGGCAACAGTATTTTCCTGATCAGTGATCGCAGCCAACTGGTCCGACTAGACGCCGCGACCGGAGCGATTGTTTGGGCGCAGGACCTGCCGGGTTTTGTCAAGGATAAGCCGGGACGTCGGGGGGCGGTCTACGCGCATTATGGTCCGATCATGGCGGGTGGGCGCATCGTCATCGCCTCGAACGATGGCTATGTTCGGTTCTTCAGCCCTGTTGACGGAGCACTGGTGAACCGTGTCGAAGTGCCAGGTGGCGCGACCACGGCACCGGTTGTGGCGGGCCAAACACTGTACGTCGTGTCGACCAAAGGTGATTTGCACGCTTTCCGTTGACCACAAGATGCGCTAAAGGGCGCGTCTGAGTCTTGAAAGTTGAGTATCATGTCGCTGACCCTCGCCATCGTGGGGCGCCCGAATGTGGGCAAATCCACCCTGTTCAATCGCCTTGTGGGCAAACGTCTGGCTTTGGTCGACGACCAGCCCGGCGTGACGCGCGACCTGCGCGAAGGCCAAGGGCGTCTGGGGGATCTGCGCTTTACCGTGATCGACACTGCGGGGCTTGAAGACGCAACCGACGACAGCCTTGAGGGCCGCATGCGCCGCCTGACCGAGCGTGCGGTGGACATGGCAGATGTCTGTCTGTTCATGATTGACGCGCGCGTTGGGGTCACGCCGACCGACGAACTGTTTGCCGAGATTCTGCGCAAACGTTCCAAACACGTGATCCTCGCGGCCAACAAGGCCGAAGGAAACGCAGCGGATGCGGGTGTGCTTGAAGCCTATAACCTTGGCCTGGGTGAGCCGGTGCGCCTGTCGGGCGAGCATGGCGAGGGAATGACCGATCTTTATTCCCAGCTTATGCCATTGGCCGATGCCGCTGAGGAAAAGGCGGTCGAGGATGCACCGGAAACCGATATCGAACTGGATGAGGACGGCGAGGGCGAGACGCCCCTGATCAGCGCTGAAAAGCCGTTGCAGGTGGCAGTTGTTGGCCGCCCGAATGCCGGTAAATCCACATTGATCAACAAGATCATTGGCGAAGACCGCCTACTGACCGGGCCAGAGGCCGGTATTACGCGCGATGCCATCAGTCTGCGGATCGATTGGGCCGACCCGGACGGAGACAGCACACCGATGCGTATCTTTGATACCGCCGGTATGCGCAAAAAAGCCAAGGTGCAGGAAAAGCTTGAAAAGCTTTCAGTCTCGGATGGTCTGCGTGCCGTGAAATTTGCCGAAGTGGTGGTGGTTCTGCTGGATGCGGCCATTCCCTTCGAACAGCAGGACCTGCGTATTGCCGATCTGGCCGAGCGCGAGGGTCGTGCCGTTGTTGTCGCCATCAACAAATGGGACATCGAAGAAGATAAACAGGAAAAGCTGCGGGATCTGAAAGAGTCGTTCGAGCGCTTGCTGCCTCAATTGCGTGGCGCACCGCTGGTGACGGTCTCGGCAAAAACGGGCCGGGGGCTAGAGCGCCTGCGCGCCGCGATTCTGCGGGCCCATGACATTTGGAACCGCCGTGTGCCGACGGCCGCGCTGAACCGCTGGCTGACGGCCATGTTGGAACAGCACCCGCCGCCAGCCCCGCAAGGTCGCCGGATCAAGCTGCGTTACATGACACAGGCCAAAACCCGTCCGCCGGGCTTTGTTGTCATGTGTTCGCATCCTGACAAAATGCCAGCCAGTTACACCCGGTATCTGGTCAACGGTCTGCGCGAATCTTTTGACATGCCCGGTACTCCGATCCGCCTGACTTTGCGCGGACAGGGGGACAAGAACCCGTACAAGGGACGCCGTAAGAAAAACGCGGGTGCCTTGGCCAAACATCTCAAGGGTCGCGCGTAACTGCGCCAATTTTCAGCATTTTCGGCTGAGGGGCGTGACAGCCCCAATTCCCCACGCTAGCATTCACTGGCGTGCATCTGTTTTGTGCGCGCGTAATTTCACGCGGAGCTTCCGCACCAGTTTTTGACAACCATTGGACCTGACCAACGTGAGGAGCGGCTGGATGGATCTGAGGGAATACACTCGGCAATACGCGGTTCAGGACAACAGATTGGCCGCGCTGAGCTATTTTGGAACCTTCGCGATGTATTTCACATCGCTAGCGCTGGCGATTGCCTTTGTGGATCGCTGGTATGTCATGATCCCGGCCGGGGTCGTCTTTGCCTTTTCGGCGGTGCGCCTGTACGTGCTTCAGCACGATTGCGGGCATCACTCGCTGTTTGAAACACGTCACCAAAACGAGTGGGCGGGGCACGGGCTTTCGCCGTTCACCTTTGCGCCTTTCGAGGTGATGAAACAGAATCACAACCTGCACCACGCCGGTATCGGCAATCTCGAGCACCGCGAGACGGGCGAAATCCACACAATGACCGTGCGGGAATGGAACAAGGCGGATTGGAAAGGGCGCTTGTTTTACAGGCTCTACCGAAATCCCTTCATCCTGGTTCCGGCTGGGGCGCTGTTCACGTATTTCATCCGCTACCGGTGGCCCAAGAACACGGTTCGGTTTGGCGTGAAGGGCGTATTGCTACACAACTTGTCGATCATCGTATTTCTTGGCCTTCTGTATTTGATCGCCGGCACCATGGGTATTCTGGTGTGGTTGGTATTCTCTTTGTTGGGCGGGATGCTGGGTGTTTTTCTGGTCTATCTACAGCACAATTTCGAGGACACGTATTGGGATCGCCGTCCGGATCTGGACCCGCAACTGGCCGCGCTGCAGGGATCATCGGCGCTGGATTTCGGGTGGTGGTTCGACAATGCGGTTGCCTGCATCACGCTGCACGACATCCACCATTTCAATGCGCGTATTCCGTCATATCGGCTGCGTGCATGCCACTATAACCTACCGCCCGAATTCACGCCGCGCCGGATCAAATTCCCCGAGGCAGTCGCGGCTTTGAACCTGAAACTGTGGGACGAAGACGCCAAGCGGCTTGTTCCGTTTCCCGGAAAAGATCAATCCGGTAACCTTGCACACAGTAGCTGACACAAATGACCTGCAACTCTGAGCACTGGCTTGTGAGAGCGTGTTTCTGGTATACATAAGATAATGCAGGGAAAATCGGAAAGGACAAAGAATGACCGCAGTGACCGCAATAAAAGGCGTTGGAGAGGGGCTAGGAAAGTCACTTACCGCCAACGGTTTCAAAACCGCTGAAGCCGTTGCCAAGGCAACCCCCGCTGCACTGGTCAAAGTTCCTCGTATCGGCAAAGCCCGCGCAGCCGTTTTGATCGCCGCCGCGAAAGAGGCGATTGCGGCGAAACCGGCAGCCGCCAAGCCCGCCGCGGCCAAGCCTGCCGCCAAGCAACCTGCTGCTAAAAGAGGAACGCGCCGCGCACCTGCCAGAAAACCCGCAGTGCGCCGACCAGCGACCCGCAAGACCATTGCCGCCGCCGCTGCCGAGAAACGGGCGGAAGAGGCTGCGCGCAAAGCGGCTGAGGAAAAGGCCGCAGCCGAACTGGCAGAAGCCAAGGCAAAGAAGAAGGCCAAGGCCAAAGCCAAGGCTGAAAAGGCCGCTAAAAAGCTTCAGGAGATGGAAGCCGTCTTCTCGAAAGCCAAGGACAAGGTGAAGGCCAAGGCGAAGAAAGATAAAAAGAAAGACAAAAAGAAAAAGGCCGACAAGACGGACAAGAAGAAAGATAAGAAAAAAGACAAGAAGAAGGATAAGAAAAAGGCGAAGAAGTAACCCTTCTCCGACCTTAACCCTCTTGAACCGGCGCCCTGTTGGCCGCCGGTTTTTTTATGCCAGCGTGCCGTCCAGTTGCAGCGTCAGCTTGCCGCCCAGATAGGGGGCCAGAACCTTGGGCAGGGTGACGGTACCGTCTGCGTTCTGGCCGTTTTCCAGCACTGCGATCAGGCATCGGCCAACGGCAAGGCCCGATCCGTTCAGCGTGTGAACATATTCCGGTTTGCCGCCACCTTCGGGCCGGAAGCGCGCATTCATCCGACGTGCCTGAAAATCACCACAGGTCGAGACCGAGCTGATCTCACGGTACGTATCCTGACCCGGGAGCCAGGCCTCGATGTCAAAGGTTCGGCGCGCACCAAAGCCCATATCGCCTGTGCACAAGATCACTGTGCGATAGGGGATGCCCAGCTGTTCCAGAATACCCTCGGCACAGCGCAGCATGCGTTTCTGCTCATCATCTGACTTGTCAGGATGGGTGACCGAGACCATTTCGACCTTTTCGAACTGGTGCTGGCGCAACATGCCGCGCGTGTCTTTGCCGGCCGATCCGGCCTCAGACCGGAAGCACAGGGAATGCGCGGTGTAGCGGCGGGGCAGATAGCTTTCTTCGATCATCGTGTCGTTGACGATATTGGTCAGCGACACCTCGGACGTCGGGATCAGCCACCAGCCTTCACGGGTCTGATAGCTGTCTTCGCCAAACTTCGGCAATTGGCCTGTGCCCTGCATCATCTCGGACAGAACCAGAACCGGGCCGTTCACCTCGGTCAGTTCGTTTTCGTTGATGTGCGTGTCCAGCATGAACTGCGCCAGCGCACGGTGAATGCGGGCAACACCACCGGACAACAGGACAAAGCGCGAGCCGGACAGCTTTGCCGCCGTTTCAAAATCCATGCCGTTCTGAACGGCTTCGATTTCAAAGTGCTCTTTCGGTGCAAAATCCAACTCACGCGGAGTGCCCCAGCGGTTGACCTCGACATTGTCGTTCTCGTCCGCACCTTCTGGCGCGTCCTCGGCGGGCAGGTTCGGGATGCGGATCAGTTGATCAGTCAGCAGTGCGTCCAGATCCTTGGCCTCGGTCTGCATCTGGGCGATTTCGGCCTTTTTTTCCGCGACCAGCGCGCGCAGGCGTTGAAATTCAGCCTCGTCGCCGCGCCCCTTGGCGGCACCGACTTCTTTGCTGGCCTTGTTCTGTTCGGCTTGTGCCGTTTCTGCGGCCTGAATCTTGGCCCGGCGGCTTTCGTCCAACCTTAGCAAATCTGACGACACCGGCGCGTCCCCACGGCGCGCAAGTGCGGCGTCGAAGGCGGCGGGGTTTTCGCGAATGGCGCGGATGTCGTGCATGGTTCAGATCCTTAAATGCGTGAATCACTGAAACCGCTTATGCACCATCTGAAAGGCAGGGTGTAGCGCCGGTTACGACTTATCGGCATCCGCGTGTGTTTCATGCGCCAGATGGCCATCCCAATGCTCGGTCGGGATCTTGGGATCAGGTGGATCAGCCATGTAAGAGGGCGTCATGATCTGCACACCGTTTTCATTGAACACGGCTACGATATTGCGATGCAGGTCTGACCGGATTTTCGGAATGATGCTGCCACGGGTCGTATAGCCGTTGATCTGATAGTTGATCGCGTAATCCGCCAATGCGGTCCACAAAACAAAGGGTTCAGGCTTGGCCTTGATGCCTTTGGTTCGGTTGGCGGCCTCAATCAGCATCGCCTCGACCTTCTCGGGCGGCTCTTCATAGCCGATGCCAACCGTGGTGTGCAGCAGCAGACCGCTGCCGTCCGTTTTCTTCGAGAAGTTCACCACATCCGAATTCATCAGTTGCGCGTTTGGGATCGAGATCAGTTCGTTCTTGATAGATTTCAGATGCGTCTCCATCAGTTTGATCTGAACCACATCGCCGATGTGGTCGCCGATCTGAATCCGGTCCCCGATCGAGGTCGAGCGACGATAGATCACGAACAGGCCGGCTAGCATGTTTGAGACGACAGAGTTTGCACCCAGCGACAGCATGGCGCCCACCAGGATCGTCAATCCCTGGAACGCCGCCGAGTCGGACCCGGGGATGTAGGGAACGGCAAAGACCAGGGCGATCATGATCACCACAACACGGGCAATGTTGAAGGTTGGGCTGACCCAGTGCTTTTCGAAATCGCCCATGTCGAAGGAACCCGCTTCGACCGCGTCGAAGAACACCCGCATCCCCTTAATGATGTACAGCGCCACCCAAGAAATCAGGCCCAACATGATTAAATTGGGGATGTAACTGATAATGCCTTTGAAGATCAGCAGTACCGGCTCGGTCAGATAGGTCAGCAATAGCTGCGCAAAATAGCGGGTTTCGGCGAAAGCCAGCAGAACAAACGAGAGGTAGTAATAAAAGCCGAGAAAGAAGATGATAAGCAGAACGAAGTTCAGCCCATATCGTACCAGCGCAGCGATCGCTTCGGCCTGAACGCTTTTGGCTGTGGCAGTTTCCACGTCCTTGAGGTGAAGTGAGACAAACTTTAATGTCTTCCGTCGAATCCGACGGTGCACCCACAGGATTGCCACCACAAACGCCACAAAACCAATGGTCCATGCCACTGCCTCAATTGCACCGGACACGCGCGCCCGATCGGTGCGGTTGGCGCGGTAGTCTTCGATGGATTGTTTGATCGCGTTCCCGTGCAAAACGCTTAGAACGCTAAGCTCCATCTGATCCAACTCGGCATCGGCTTCGGTGACGATCGAAACTCTCTCGCCATCGGCCAGAGTCCAAATGCCGAACTCGGTCTCTTCGTATGTCACCTCAACCGTCAGTGCATCCGAGGCTTCGGCGATTTCGATGATCTTGTCCTGAACGTCTTCCGCCCGCTCTGGCGCGGGCAGGGCACTGGATCCCCGGACCTGGAACAATACGTCCCCGTCCACGATGACCGGCGCCACGAAACTGTCCGAGTCCGCCCCGTCAGAAGCAAGGGGCTCCGTCGGTGTTTCCTGTGCCAGTACGACGTCTGAAAACCAAAGGCTGGACGCCAGGGCCGTCAGAAAATAAACCAGCAAAAGGAAGGGCTTGAATTGCCTTGCCATATGTCCCCCTTAACCCGAACTATACCCAGTTTCAGCGAGGTGCCTAGGACATATCTGCAACGCCTGGCTTGTTCTTTGTGCACTGTGGCCGGGTCAGGGCGGTGTACAGCGTTGCCTTCGCTTGCAAAGGCGCAATTCAGAGCATAGGTTCCCGCCAAATTTGCGGAGCATTTCCGCAGCACCAAAACAAAGGAATATCCCATGGAAGGTGGCGCAATCGCCCAGTTTCTCCCGCTGATCCTGATCTTCGCGATCATGTATTTTCTGCTGATCCGTCCGCAGCAAAAAAAGATGAAGCAACATCAGGCCATGGTCGAAGCCGTGCGTCGCGGCGATCAGGTTGTCACGCAGGGTGGAATGATCGGCAAGGTGTCCAAGGTCAAGGAAGGCGACAACGAGATCGAAGTTGAAATCGCCGAGGGTGTGAAGGTTCGTGTGGTCAAGTCGACCATTGCGCAGGTTCTGAACAAGACTGAGCCCGCGAAGTAACTTCGCGCCACAATTCCTTGAAAAGGCAGGGTAATGCTGCAAATTGATACCTGGAAGCGGGTTCTGATCTGGCTGGTCTGCGTGATCGGTCTGATCCTTGCCCTGCCGAATGCGTTTTATACGCGCGTCGAGCAATCCAACGATGCCAAGGCCGCAATTGAGCTTGGTATCGACACTCCCGAAATGCAGGCCGAGGCGGCGCAATGGCCGAACTGGCTGCCGTCGTCGCTGGTCAATCTGGGCCTCGATCTGCGCGGTGGTGCGCATCTGTTGGCCGAAGTTCAGGTCGGCGATGTGTACGAATCCCGGATGGAGGCCATGTGGCCCGAAATTCGCGATGCACTGCGGGATGAGCGCGCCACGGTTGGCACCATCCGCAAACAAGAGTCGGCCCCGGACGAGATTCGGGTGCGCATCAGCCAGCCCGAGGGCATGTCCCGCGCGCTTGAAGTTGTGCGCGGCCTGGCCCGTCAGGTGCAAACCCTGACCGGTGTAGGTGCAACCGATATCGAGGCACGGGCTGAGGGCGACACAATCGTCGTTCAACTGTCAGAGGCGGAAAAACTTGCCACAGACGACCGCACTGTGCGCCAGTCGCTTGAGATTGTGCGCCGCCGTATTGACGAGGTTGGAACGCGTGAACCCACGATCCAACGTCAGGGTGCGGATCGTATCCTTATTCAGGTGCCGGGTATCGGCAGTGCTGGTGAACTGAAAGAGATCATCGGCACCACCGCTCAGCTGACATTCAATCCCGTAGTGGGGCGGGGTACCAACCCGGACGCAGTGCCGGGGATTGGCGAACAGGTCCTCCCCTCCATCGACGAAACCGGTTTGTTTTACACAGTCGAGGCGGCCCCAGTCGTCACCGGCGAAGAGCTGGTGGACGCGCAGCCAGCCTTCGACCAGAACGGTCGCCCAGCGGTCAGCTTCCGGTTCAACACATCTGGGGCGCGCAAGTTCGGCGACTATACGCTGGAAAATATCGGCCAGCCGTTCGCAATCATTCTTGATGATGAGGTCATCTCGGCCCCTGTTATTCAAAGCCACATTCCCGGCGGTTCGGGCATCATCACCGGCAACTTCACCGTTGAAGAAAGCACCAATCTGGCTGTTCTGTTGCGCGCAGGTGCTTTGCCAGCGGGGCTGGAGTTCCTCGAGGAACGGACCATTGGTCCGGAATTGGGTCAGGACAGCATTGATGCCGGTAAGGTCGCGACGATCGTAGCCTTTGCCGCAGTGCTGGTTTTCATGGCGCTCAGCTACGGCCTGTTTGGTATCTTTGCCAACATCGCTCTGATCATCAACGTGGGCCTGCTGTTTGGCCTGCTGTCCTTGATCGGAGCGACCCTGACACTGCCTGGTATCGCTGGTATCGTACTGACGGTTGGTATGGCGGTGGATGCCAACGTGCTGATCTTTGAACGTATCCGCGAAGAACTGAAATCCGCCAGAGGCCCGGCGCGCGCGATCGAACTGGGTTATGAAAAGGCGTTGTCGGCCATTCTGGACGCAAACGTGACCACTTTCATCACCGCTGTAATCCTGTTTGCCATGGGCAGCGGTCCGGTGCGCGGTTTTGCCATCACGTTGGGTCTGGGCATTCTGACCTCGGTCTTCACCGCGATCTTCGTGACGCGTCTGATGATCGTCATCTGGTTTGAACGCCGCCGCCCGAAAATGATCGAGGTTTGACATGAGACTGAAACTCGTACCCCAGAATACCTCGTTCGATTTCTTCAGCCGCTGGAAAATCTGGCTGGGTATCTCGGCCTTGATGATGATCGTGGCGTTCACGTCCTTCATGCTTCAGGGGCTGAACTTCGGCATCGACTTCCGCGGTGGCACGACGATCCGGACGCAAAGCACCCAAGAGATTGATGTTGGAGTTTATCGTGACGCCCTTGCCCCGTTGGAATTGGGGGATGTGACAATCACAGAGATCTTCGATCCAAACTTTGGACCGGATGAGAATGTCGCGATGATCCGTATCCAAGCGCAAGAAGACGCCGAGGCAGTTACATCGGACGTGATCACTCAGGTCGGCGAGGTGCTTGCCGCTGCTGATCCAGGCCTCAAATTACCATTTGAAAGCGTTGAATCCGTCGGCCCCAAAGTCTCCGGTGAGCTGATCCAAACTGCGGTTATCGCGGTGGTGTTGGCGATCGGGGCGGTGCTGGTATATATCTGGCTGCGTTTCGAATGGCAGTTCGCCTTGGGCGCGGTGGCCGCATTGGTTCACGACGTAATCCTCACCATCGGCATCTTCTCGGAACTGCAAATCCGGTTCGATCTGGCCATCATCGCGGCATTGCTGACCATCGTGGGGTATTCGCTGAACGACACCGTGGTCGTCTTTGACCGTGTTCGCGAGAACCTGCGGAAATACAAGAAAAAGGACCTGAAAGAGGTTCTGAACATCTCGATCAACGAAACGCTCAGCCGGACGGTGATGACCTCGGTTACCACCCTGTTAGCGCTGATCTCGCTTTATGTGCTGGGCGGGGACGTGATCCGCGGCTTTGTTTTCGCGATGATCTGGGGCGTGATCGTAGGGACGTATTCCTCGGTCTTTGTGGCCTCGACCATCCTGCTGTGGCTGGGCGTCAAGCGCGACTGGTCGAAGCCGTCCAACAACGCGGGCAACCAGTTCGCAAATGTGGATGCCTGATCTTCTCGGCCAGTCCCCCACGGGGCTGGCCGTTATACTTTTTGCAGCGACACTGGGTGGCATCGTTCGCGGGTTTTCCGGCTTTGGCACCGCGCTGATTTTTTTACCTCTGGCCACACCGTTCCTCGGCCCGTTTGGGGCGCTGATCGGACTGACGATCATGGATATCTTCGGGCCACTCCCCAACCTGCGACGGACGTGGCGCGTCGTGGACCGCGGCGACCTGGCACGGTTACTGCTGGGCTGCGCCCTGGTCCTGCCCGTTGGCCTGTGGGTCCTTACGCAGGTCGAACCTGAGGTTTTTCGATACGCGGTCAGCTTTCTGGCCTTATTCATGCTTGCAATCCTGATCCTCGGATTACGCTATCAAGGCCGCGTGCGGCGCGCGATGGTGACCGCAATCGGTGGCGCTGCGGGCTTTCTCGGTGGCGTCGCTGGGTTGCCTGGACCGGCGGTGATCTTGTTCTACATGTCTCGCCCACTTCCTGTAGAGGTTATCCGGGCCACAATCCTGCTGTTCCTTTTTGGATTCGATTTTCTCATCTTTGGCTTCCTGTCCGGCATGGGGCGTGTGACCCTCGACAGTGTCGTTTTGGGTTTGGCTCTGTCCGCCCCGAACCTTCTGGGCAATTGGCTGGGCGGATGGCTATTCAATCCGGAAAGGGCAAAGCTCTACCGTGCCGCGGCTTATGTGGTCATCGCCCTTGCTGCCTTGTCGGGCCTGCCGCTTTGGGGCATAGAAGATATCCATGCGGTTGAATGAGATCACATATAACAACGCAACACCGGTTGATGGCTACGGGCCCGGCTTTTTCCGTATTGGTGGCCAGGTTCACCAAGGGGCGGTTCTAACCGGTCCATCGGGCACCACTGGTTGGGGCGGATACGACGATCAATCCTCTTTGCTTGCATTGGCTGGGCATGTGGATGTCCTGTTGATCGGAACGGGCGCTGATCTGGCCCACATCCCCTCTGACCTTCGAGCGGCGCTCGAGCAGGCCGGCATGGGCGTTGAGATCATGAACTCACCTGCAGCCTGCCGGACTTATAATGTACTGCTCTCCGAAGGCCGTCGCATCGCGCTGGCTTTGCTTCCCACCTGACGGGATCCGTTTCATCTGGCCAAAAATATCCCAGGAGCGCGAAGGGCTGCCCCCTCATTTTCATGCTTATCCGACAGCGGCTCGGGCATTGCCCTGCGGCAAATCCCGCCTTTTGCCCCTATGCGCAATAAGATAAGCGGGAACGTATGACACTGACCGTAACCGATCTTGCCATCACCCGCGGGGGTATCCCCGTGCTCGAGGGGCTCAACTTCTCGCTTCAATCCGGGCAAGCACTGATCCTGCGTGGGCCAAACGGGATCGGCAAAACAACTTTGTTGCGTACACTTGCGGGGTTGCAGCCGGCGTTGAGCGGAACCATTGTCGGGGCCGAGGATCAAATTGCCTACGCCTCGCATTCCGACGGGTTGAAGCCAACGTTGACGGTTGTGGAAAACCTGACCTTCTGGGCCTCGGTCTTTGGGACAGATGACATCCAACCGGCATTGGATGCCTTTGCTTTGAACGAGCTGTCGGACCGCCATGCGGGAAACCTGTCCGCCGGGCAGAAACGTCGCCTTGGACTGGCCCGGATGCTGGTCACCGGGCGGCCGATCTGGATGCTGGACGAACCGACGGTGTCACTGGACAAAAGCGCCGTCCAGATGTTCGCCGATACCGTTCGTGCCCATCTGGGGCAGGGCGGTTCCGCCCTGATCGCCACCCATATCGACCTTGGTCTGGACGGTGCGGTTCTGGATGTGGGTCCCAACAAAGCCAAACCAAAACCCATCGACGACTTTGACGGAGGCTTCCTGTGATCGCCCTGCTGCTGCGCGACCTGAAACTGGCGTTCCGCGCGGGCGGGGGTTTTGGCCTTGGCCTTGCATTCTTTCTGATTGTGACCGTTCTGGTGCCGTTCTCAGTCGGCCCGCAATCTTCGCTGCTGTCGACCATTGCCCCGGGTGTGCTTTGGCTGGGCGCGCTGTTGGCTTGCCTGTTGTCGCTTGATCGTCTGCTTGCGCTGGATTGGGAAGACGGATCGCTTGACCTCCTAGCAACGGCGCCCTTGCCGCTTGAGGCGGTTGTGACGATCAAGGCGCTGGCCCACTGGTTAACGACGGGTTTGCCCCTGGTTCTGGCCGCGCCGTTTCTGGGTGTGCTGTTGAACCTGCCGGTGCCGGGATTTTTCTGGTTGGTGATCTCACTTTTGGTCGGCACCCCGGCCATGAGTGTAATCGGGACCTTTGGCGCAGCTCTGACAGTCGGCCTAAAGCGTGGTGGTCTATTGTTGTCATTGCTTGTTCTGCCGCTTTATGTTCCCACACTGATCTTCGGGGCCGAGGTCGCGCGCCGTGGTGCCACGGGGATGGAAACTCAGACGCCGCTTTTGATGCTGGCGGGGATCACCGCCGCCACGATTGCGCTGTTGCCTTTTGCCAGCGCAGCAGTATTGCGGATCAACCTTCGGTGACGCTGTCGCAGTTTGACTGATGTCAATTGAGAACAAACACGAGTCGGACTAAATAGAGCCCATGTCTATCGCAGCCAAAGCCAATACCCTCTGGGAATACGCCAACCCGCGCAAATTCCTCGCGACCAGCGAGCGGATCCTGCCGTTCTTCTGGATGACTTCTTTTGTGTGTCTGTTCGTTGGGCTGGTTTGGGGTTTTTTCTTCACACCGGATGACTACAAACAGGGCTCGACGGTCAAGATCATCTATCTGCATGTGCCTGCGGCGCTGATGGCGATTAATTGTTGGCTGATGATGCTGGCGACCTCGCTGATCTGGCTTGTACGGCGTCACCATGTCAGCGCGCTGGCAGCCCGGGCGGCTGCGCCGGTCGGTATCGTGATGACAATGGTCGCCTTGGCAACCGGCGCGATCTGGGGGCAACCGATGTGGGGCACGTGGTGGGCCTGGGATCCTCGCCTGACCGCGTTCCTGATCCTGTTCCTGTTCTATTTGGGCTACGTTGCGCTATGGGAAGCGATCGAAGATGCCGACACAGCCGCCGATCTGACCTCGGTCCTGTGTCTGGTGGGGTCGGTTTTTGCCTTGCTCAGCCGCTATGCGGTGAACTTCTGGAACCAAGGCCTGCACCAAGGAGCCTCTGTGATGCGCGCTGCAGCCGTCACGGGCTCGGATACCGAGGAAAAGGTCAGCAACATCTATTTCTACCCGCTGCTGCTGTGCATCATCGGATTTGTGCTGCTGTTCATCGCGTTGGTTCTGTATCGCACAGGAACAGAAATCCGGGCGCGGCGGATCAAGGCTCTGCTGGCGCGAGAAAGGCTAAACGGATGATCCCTGATCTTGGAAAATATGCCGACGCGGTCCTGTGGTCCTATGCTGCCTCGCTGGGGTTGCTGATTGCACTGGTCGTTCTCAGCGTAATGCGCGGGCGCAAAGTCCGGGCGGAAATGGAAAAGGTCGAACACAGGATGTCGCGCAATGGCTAAAATCTCACCCCTGATGATTGCGCCGCCGTTGATCTTCGGCGCTTTTGCCGTTCTGGCAGGCATTGGAATGTTCCGCGACGACCCTGATGCTTTGCCATCTGCACGCGAAGGGCAGCCCGCGCCACCTGTCGTTCTGACAGAGTTTCCGGGCAAAACGTTGTTCGACGATGCCACTTTGCGTGATGGTGAGGTCAAGCTGGTCAACTATTGGGCCAGCTGGTGCGCACCCTGTCGGGCTGAGCATCCCAATCTTGAGGCGCTGTCCGAAGAGGGCATCCCGGTCTATGGCATCAACTACAAGGATCAGTTGGCCAATGCCGAAGGTTTTCTGACCGAACTGGGCGACCCTTACGAGGCCATCGGACGGGATGAGCAAGGACGCAT
The DNA here is from genome assembly GCF_059611225.1 of Ruegeria sp. CDSA246. Lineage (NCBI taxonomy): Bacteria > Pseudomonadati > Pseudomonadota > Alphaproteobacteria > Rhodobacterales > Roseobacteraceae > Ruegeria > Ruegeria sp. CDSA246. The sequence goes on from NZ_JBXWPD010000005.1 coordinate 126,842, forward strand.
GGCGCTGGACTGGGGTCTCTACGGTGTTCCGGAAACTTATGTAATCGACGGAGAGGGCACGATCATTCTGCGCTTTGCCGGTCCGATCACGCAGCGCGTGATTGAAAGCACGATCCGCCCTGCCTTGGAAAAAGCCGGCCAGTGATCTGAACCGTTGCCAAGCGGAGCGTGCCTGCGGCACGCGCTCTATTTCTTATTGGTGCTGGCACTCAAGAAAAAGCCCCGGCGCATTGGCCGGGGCTTTGTTGCTTTAAGCGTCCTTGGCAAGGTTCCGCAGCACATATTGCAGCACGCCGCCGTTTTCGATGTATTCGATCTCGGGCGCGGTATCGATCCGGCATTTCAGCGTGATTGTTTTCTCGGTTCCGTCGCCGAAAATGATGGTGCAGGGCACCTCTTGCAGCGGCTCGACCGAATCCAAGCCGTGGATCGATACTGTTTCATCGCCAGTCAGGCCCAGTGTCTTGCGGGTGTCGCCGCCGGTGAACTCGAACGGGATCACGCCCATGCCAACCAGGTTGGACCGGTGGATACGCTCAAAGCTTTCGGCGATCACGGCTTTGACGCCCAGCAGGGCCGTGCCTTTGGCAGCCCAGTCCCGGGATGAACCGGCGCCGTATTGCTCGCCACCAAAGACGACCAGCGGAAGGCCTAGTTCCTGGTAGGCCATCGAAGCGTCGTAGATCGAAGCCTGCTCGCCGTCAGGACCTTTGGTATAGCCACCTTCGACGCCGTCCAGCATTTCATTCTTAATGCGGATGTTGGCGAAGGTACCACGCATCATGACCTCATGGTTGCCGCGGCGGGAACCGTAGGAGTTGAACTCACGCGGTTGCACCTGACGTTCGATCAGGTACTGACCGGCAGGCGAGGTGCTTGCAAAAGACCCTGCGGGTGAGATGTGGTCGGTCGTGACCATGTCCCCAAGAACCGCCAATACCTTGGCCCCTTCAATATTTGTGATCGTGCCCGGCTCGGCACCCATTCCCTGAAAATAGGGAGGGTTCTGGATATAGGTTGAAGTCGGCGGCCAGTCATAGGTTTCCTGTTGCGGAACCTCAACGCTTTGCCATTTCTCATCGCCTTTGAAGACGTCCGCATATTTCGACTGGAACGCTTCGCGGGTGACAGTTTCTTGCACCAGCTCGGCAATTTCGCTTTGGGTTGGCCAGATGTCCTTCATGAAGACGTCATTGCCGTCCTTGTCCTGGCCGATCGGCTCGGATGTCAGGTCGATATCCATGGTGCCAGCCAGTGCGTAGACCACGACCAGTGGCGGCGAGGCCAGATAGTTGGCCCGCACGTCCGGCGAAATCCGGCCTTCAAAGTTGCGGTTGCCAGACAGAACGGATGTGGCGACCAGATCGCCCTCGGCAATTGCTTCGCTGATTTCCCGCTGGATCGGGCCGGAGTTGCCGATGCAGGTGGTGCAGCCATAACCGACAAGGTTGAATCCGATGGCATCCAGATGCTGCTGCAGGCCCGCAGCCTCAAGGTATTCAGACACAACCTGCGAACCGGGGGCCAGCGATGTTTTGACCCACGGCTGACGGTTCAAGCCTAGCTCATGCGCCTTTTTTGCGACTAGGCCGGCACCGATCATCACATAAGGGTTCGAAGTGTTGGTGCACGAGGTGATCGAGGCGATCACAACTTTGCCCGATTCCATGCCGTAGTTTTCGCCCTTGACCACGACCTGCTTGCCCATCGGGCGCTTGAAGGTTTCGGCCATTTCCGTGGTAAAGGCAGCTTTGGCGTCGGTCAGCGCAACATAGTCCTGTGGACGTTTTGGCCCCGAGATTGCGGGAACAATTGTGCCCATGTCCAGCGTCAGAGTGTCGGTGTAAATGGGCGCATAGTTTTCATCGCGCCACAGGCCGTTTTCCTTGGCATAAGCTTCGACCAGTGCTAGGCGATCCTCATCCCGACCGGTGTTACGCATATAGCGCAGGGTCTCACCATCAATCGGGAAGAAGCCGCAGGTCGCGCCATACTCGGGGGCCATGTTGGCAATCGTCGCGCGGTCAGCCAGCGGCAGACGATCCAGACCGCTCCCGTAGAACTCGACGAATTTGCCCACCACGCCCTTCGCGCGCAGCATCTCGACGACTTTCAGAACAAGGTCAGTGCCAGTGGTGCCTTCGAGCATCGCGCCGGTCAGCTCAAAACCTACAACCTCAGGGATCAGCATCGAGATCGGCTGGCCCAGCATCGCGGCCTCGGCCTCAATCCCGCCGACACCCCAGCCCAGAACGGCCATGCCGTTGACCATCGTGGTGTGGCTGTCGGTACCAACTAGCGTGTCGGGGTAGGCGACTTCGTCGCCGTTCTGGTCGGTGTCGGTCCAGACGGTCTGGGCCAGATATTCAAGGTTCACCTGATGGCAGATACCGGTTCCGGGGGGAACAACGCGGAAGTTGTTAAATGCCGATTGCCCCCATTTAAGGAACTGGTAACGCTCCATGTTGCGCTCATATTCACGGTCCACATTCATCTGGAACGCGCGCGGGTTGCCGAATTCATCAATCATGACCGAGTGGTCGATGACCAGATCAACAGGGTTCAGTGGATTGATCTTCTGCGCATCGCCGCCCAGCCCTTTGATGCCATCGCGCATCGCGGCCAGGTCAACAACAGCCGGAACGCCGGTAAAGTCCTGCATCAACACGCGGGCAGGGCGATACGCAATCTCGCGCGGGTTCTTGCCGCCATTACGTGCCCATTCGCCAAAGGCTTTGATATCGTCGACCGCGACGGAAAAGCCATCGTCCTCGAACCGCAGCATGTTTTCCAGAACCACTTTCAGCGCGGCGGGAAGCTTGGAAAAATCACCCAGACCAGCCTCTTGCGCGGCAGGGATCGAGTAATATGAAATGGATTTGCCATTCACGCTAAGGTTGCGGCGTGTTTTGGCGGTATCTTGTCCGACTTTGATGGGCATCTGTGGCCTCCCTCTGAAATGACTTAGATCCCGGGATTCGCTAATAGTTATCTGCATCACCAAAGCCTTTGGTTCAAGGACCAAGGTGATGAGCTTGTTGAGTTATGTATACCATTGCACACAAAATTTAAGGGTAACGATGGTCGCATGTCTCAAGAAACGTTGATTGGAGGTTGAACGGGCTTGCGTTTAAACCGGTCGGTACATCCAGCCAAAGGCCCGAGACCCGTAATGTTCAGATCCATCCGCGCAACAGCGCTAGTTTCCTTGTTTCTCTCCACAGCAGCCCTGGCCGAGGGCGACCCGGTTGTGGTTGAGTTGTTCACATCTCAGGGCTGTTCGTCCTGTCCGCCTGCCGACCGGATCATGCATGATTTGGCCAAACGCGACGATGTGATCGGCCTGGCACTACATGTGGATTACTGGGACTACATCGGCTGGAAGGATGAATATGCAGACCCGGATCACACTCTGCGCCAGCGCACTTATGCGCGAGAAGGTGGGCGGTCGATGATCTATACGCCTCAGATGGTGGTGAATGGCCAGCAGGATGTGGTCGGGGTGCAATCCCGGGAACTGGATCGCCTGATCAATGCGCATCTCAAGGCCGCCCCGCAAGCATCCGTGACGGCCGTGCGCTCGGGCGAAGACGTATCGGTGGATGTGACGCCGGTCGAACTGCCGGCCGGAGAAACCTATGACATCCGGGTCATTCAGTATTCACCTATGCGCCATGCCTCGATCCGACGCGGAGAGCTGGCTGGCCACGATCTGGACTATGCCAATGTTGTCGAGGCCTGGCATATGGCAGGTCAATGGGACGGTGTCGCGCCTCAGGCGTTTTCGGTAACCGTCGACACAGATTTTCCGGCAGTTGTGCTGGTGCAAAGGGCAGGGCACGGCCCGATTGTGGCAGCAGCGCGGGTCAAGTAATCAGGGCATATCCTCGGGCTGAACGCCCAAACCGTTCCAGGCTTTCCAGCGCCGGTGGATCCAGAACCACTGACCCATATGCTGTCTTACCATAGCCTCAAGATCGTCATTGGTGAACTGGGTCATGGTTCTGGGGTCTGTGTGCGGCACCGGTTCGTGCAGCACGATTTCGAAATCCACGCCGTTTGGTTGCCGCACCGCGTAACACGGGATCAGGACGGCGTTGTATTTCATTGCCAGTTCTGCATTCAGGACTGAGGTCACGGCGGGCTTACCAAAGAATGTCAACTCTTCACCGCCATGTGCGTGCAGATCGGATACGATCGCGATGATCTCATTTTTCTTGAGCGAACGCACCATCTCGACCATTCCGCGGCGGCCCTGTTCGAACATCGGCGAGCCGGTCTTATGGAACGCCTCGACATACATGTCGTTGAAATAAGGGTTCGCCATGCGGCGATAGAGGCACCCAATCGGTTGACCGCTGCGTTCCTGCAGGGCGATGCGTGCTGCAAGATAGTGACCAAAATGCGCGGTGATCATCATGATCGGTCGCCCTTCGGCGACGGCAGTGTCAAATGCGGCAACACCCGAACCGCTTACCTTTGCCGTGCGCTGGCGTTCGGTGAACCCTTCGGGCGAAAAATGCTCCATAATCGCGCGACCGGCATTGTCCGGAACGGCACTGCAAATTCTGTTGACCTCGGCCTCTGACAGGTCAGGGCGGGTCAATTTCAAGTTGCTGCGCACGCGTTTGGTAAAGCCGATCAACGGTGAAAGTCCACGTGCGATTACGCCCATGGTGGCCAGGCGAGCTTCATAGGGCAGCAACCGCAAGGTCCCGATGACGCCCTTCATGAACAATCCAGTGATGTAGTATTTTCTAAGCTCTGTGCGGCTTAGTTCCGACTTTTCGACGGGCATGAATAGGTCTCACCGGCTGTTGCGATTTGCCGGGCAAGACATACAAGGCGGAAACCGCAACCACAAGCGTTGCAAACCAAAGCCATGCTTTGACTTGCCGGATCGGACTTGCCGGTCACTCTTCGCTATCCTCTTCGATCAACGCTAGTGCGCCTTCATCCACCAGTGTTCGAATTGCAACAACGACTAGGGTCATCGCGTCTTCGGCTTCGGACAGTTTCACCTTGCCGCGTTCGGTGATTTCTTCGCGCAGGTTATCCGCCATACGCGTGGACATGTTGGACAGCAGAAACTCGACCGCTGATTTGTCATCTTCGCCCTGGGCTCCGGCCAGGGCGGTAACAAGGTCTGCCTGTTCCACGCCACGCAGAATCGCAGGCACGTCCCGGGGCAGGATGCGGGCCGGGATATGGGCGAAGGTGAATATCGATTGGCGCACCAAAGCTGCAAAGTCGGTGTCTTCCTCGTCCAGGGCCGTCAAAAGCCCGTCGCGCGTCGCTGCGGCTGATTGGTTCAGAATCGCACCGACCCGCGCTCCGGGGCCATCCGAAAAGGCCGTGGCCGGGCGTCGATCAAGTTGCGCCGCCAGCGACCAGCCAATCCGTTCAACCGCCTCGGGTGTGATGCTGGCCGTTTTGGACACGGCATAGGTGATGCGCCGCGCGACCGGGCCGGGCAGGTGACCCAGAAGTTGCGCGGCATTCGCAGTTTCCAGCTTGGACAACATGACCGCTGCAATTTCAGTGCTTTCGGCCAGAGCGATGGTGGCCAAATCTACTGTCGGGATTTCGCGCAGCCGTTGCCACGGATCGCCGATCTGGCGCACCCCGGCTTCCTTCCGCAACCTGGCCGCTGTTGCCGGCGTAATCTTGTCGCTGACCGCATCCAGAGCACCGGCCAGCCCATGCGGAAAGGACAGGCCGACACTGTCCAGAGCTTCGGCAAACTCTTGTGCGACGGATGCCAGCGTGATGCGATCCACAAGGCCCATCTGACCCAGCTGGTGCGTCAGCTTTTCCTGCAAATCGTCGGGAAGCTCTTCCAGGGGGATATCTGCGCCCTCATTCAACAAAAGACGCACCACGACGGCGGCTTTTTGTCGGTTGCTCAACGCCTTGGGGACGACGCGGGGCGCGTCGTTCTGGGCGTCGGCTGCGGGTGTTGATGTTCCCGGTGCCAGTTGAACCAAAGAGTTTGTGTCCTGCATCTGCCTGTGGTGCCAAGTTTCTGTTCCACAGGCAGATTACGGAGAGTCGGGTAAAGAAAGGCTGAAGTTTAGTAGTTGTAAGTCAGCCCGGTGCGGATCGCCTCGCGCAAGGATGCCTCGGCCCAGGTGCCTTCACCGCCGCGCGCCTTGATCTCGCGCCACTGTGCGATGGCAAGATCGGTTTTGCCTTCGGTGACAAAGCCCTGACCCATATAGCTGCGCGCCAGTATGTTGTCGGGATTCGCCTCAATGGCGTTCGAATAGAAGGCATTCGCCAGATCAAGCTCACCCATTTTGCGGTAGGTGAAACCCCAGTAGGTCAACACGCGATCATCATCCTGATCCATGATGCGCAGGATGTCTTGTGCATTTTCGAACTGTCCGTCATAGGCCAGTTCGCGCACGGCGTCATACAGCTCTTCTTCGGTAAAGTTGGTCTTGTCCGGCTTCACGCACCGTCCGGCGTCTTTGTCATAGACGCGACCGAAGAAACACTTCTTGGTCGTGTTGGTCGGTTTTGGCGGGCTGCTGTCACCGCCAGCGGCAAGCGCGACCGGCGCGAATGCAAAGGCCTGAAGGGCGATGGCTGAAGCGAGTACTAGGCGCATATTCCTACTCCGTTGTCTGGGCTACTTACAGAAAGCATAGTGCGTTCTTCTCAAAAGCTAACAACCGAAGGCTCGCGTTTATTCACAAATGGGAAAAAATTTTCTCAGCTGTTCGTAATTTTGGCGCAGGTTTGAGTTTCAGCATCCCAAACCGAACCTGGTGCGCAGGACTGGGTTTGCTTGGAATGGCCACTACAAGCCAAGGCAACGGAGGCTGAACAACTAAGGGCCACAGCGCAAATCAAAGTGCGGATCATCGTGTTTCTCCTGTCCGGATTTACACCCACATCATAGCTTGTTTTGACCCGTCTGGCAAAACACCAAGGCCCGGAACGCGTCCTGCGATCCGGGCCCTGCGAACCAACTGATCAGATTGGGTTATTCGCCGAACACGCGGGCGAAGATCGTATCAACGTGTTTGGTATGATAGCCGAGATCGAATTTCTCTTCGATTTCTTCCGGACTCAGCGCGGCGGTGACGTCCGCGTCTGCCAGCAGTTCTTCTTTGAAATCGGTGCGGTGTTCCCAGACTTTCAGCGCGTTGCGCTGAACCATGGCATAGGCATCTTCGCGGCTGACACCTGCTTGTGTCAGCGCCAGCAGAACCCTCTGGCTCATCACAAGACCGGGGAACTTGTTCATGTTTTCGATCATGTTCTCGGGGAAGATCAACATCTTGTCGATCACGCCTGTCAGTCGCGCCAGTGCAAAATCCAGCGTGATTGTGGCATCCGGGCCGATCATGCGTTCGACCGAGGAATGCGAGATGTCACGTTCATGCCAGAGCGCCACGTTTTCCATCGCAGGGATCACTGCCGCGCGCACCATGCGCGCCAGACCAGTCAGGTTTTCGGTCAGCACCGGGTTTTTCTTGTGTGGCATAGCTGAGGAGCCTTTCTGACCCATCGAGAAGAACTCGGCCCCCTCCAGCACCTCGGTGCGCTGCATGTGGCGGATTTCGATGGCGACGTTCTCGATGCTGCTGGCAATAACCCCCAGCGTCGCAAAGAACGCAGCATGACGGTCGCGCGGGATGACCTGAGTGCTAATCGGCTCGGGCACCAGACCCAGCTGGTCGCAGACATGCTCTTCCACACGCGGGTCAACATTGGCGAAGGTGCCAACCGCGCCGCTGATCGCGCCAGTGGCGATTTCAGCGCGGGCGTCGCGCATGCGGGACAGGTTGCGGTCCATCTCGGCGTAAAAACGCGCGAAAGTCAGGCCCATGGTGGTTGGCTCTGCGTGGATACCGTGGCTGCGGCCGATGCGGACCGTGTCTTTGTGTTCGATTGCGCGGCGTTTCATTGCAGCCAGTAGACCTTCGAGATCTGCGATCAGCAGGTCGGCGGCGCGCGTCAGTTGCACGTTGAAACAAGTGTCCAAAACGTCAGAGCTGGTCATGCCCTGATGGACAAAACGCGCCTCTTCACTGCCGACATGTTCGGACAAATGGGTCAGGAAGGCGATGACGTCGTGCTTGGTAACCGCTTCGATTTCGTCGATGCGTGCCACGTCGAATTCCACGTCTTTGGCTTTCCAGACGGCCTCAGCATTTTCGCGCGGGATCACGCCCAGATCAGCCATGGCGTCGCAGGCATGTGCCTCGATCTCGTACCAGATGCGGAACTTGGATTCGGGCGACCAGATGGCGACCATATCGGGGCGGGAATAGCGTGGAATCATTGGCAGCGGCACCTTATTGTGATTTGGCAGGAGGCGTTGCGGCGGGGTTTAAACCCGCGCAGACAAAGGAACAAGGCGCGAGTGCGAATATGAGACGGTTTGCCCTGATTTTGGCCCTTTGGCCCGGTTTTCTGGCGGCTGAGGAGTTCAGAACGCTGACGGGGGATGAAATTCTGTCGGTATTGACCGGACAGAAGCTCGATTACGGGGAAGGTATCTGGCAGACCTTCGATGACACGATGCTGACGCAGTATTTCTCGGGCGGGCCCAGCGCAGGGCGGTGGGCAGTGCGCGAGGATCGTTATTGCTCGATCTGGCCGCCTTCGGATTTTTGGGCCTGCTATGATGTCGAGCAAAGTGGCAATGTGATCCGGTTCGTGGATGATAACGGTGCCACGACCGACGGGACAATTGCCGAATGAGCCTGCCGCGCAGACTGTCGGATTTCGAAGGCCATTGGAGCCTGACCCGGACCATTCTGGATACGCAGGCGGGGCAGGTGGTGCAGGCCGATGGTCACACGGTCCTGAGCCCGACCGAGGACGGCTTGACATACGACGAAGAGGTCACGCTGCGTGTGCCGGGGCAAGCCGAGATGAAAGGCACGCGCAGGTACCTGTGGCAAGCAGCGGGTGCGACGATTGCCATACATTTTGACGACGGCCGCTATTTTCACCGGCTGGCCTTGGGGCAGGCACATGCGTCTGACCACCACGATTGCCCGCCCGACAGCTACGATGCTGTCTACGATTTTTCGGCCTGGCCGGTCTGGTCAGTGCGCTGGATCGTCTCGGGACCTAGAAAATCTTATGAAATGAGCACCGAATATCGGTTAAGATAGCGTAATCATGTTGCAGTCAAAGCTCTGAGCGGGCATTTCTGCAGTTGAAAATAGGTGGAGACATAAGAATGAATGCGAATGTACTGGCCAATGCGATTGGCCCGCGCGAAGGCACCGCGCTGCGCGTCAAACAGGTTGTGCTGGTCGCTCTGGGTATTCTGGCGCTTGCAATTGCCGCAAAGATCAAGGTCCCGATGTGGCCCGTCCCGATCACGATGGGCACCTTTGCCGTGCTGACCATTGGCACCGCATATGGCACGCGTCTGGGTCTGGCCACCATGCTGGGCTACCTGCTGATCGGCGCGCTGGGCTTTGATGTGTTCGCAGGTTCCTCGGCTGAGAAATTCGGTCTGACTTACATGATGGGCGGTACCGGCGGTTATCTGGTCGGTTACCTTCTGGCAACCGTTCTGCTGGGCGCACTGGCCGCGCGAGGCTGGGACCGTTCGTTCGGCAAGATGGCGTTGGCTCTGGTTCTGGCAAATGTCGCGATCTACGTGCCCGGTCTGTTGTGGCTGGGTCAGCTGTACGGATGGGACCAGCCGATCCTGCAGTGGGGTCTGACACCCTTCTTGGTGGGCGACGCGATCAAGCTGGTGCTGGCTGCACTGCTGATCCCTGGCCTGTGGAAACTGGTGGGCGACGCTCGTTCGTAATTTCCAACCAATCCAAATCTGACGAAGCCGCGCCCGGAGATATCCCGGCGCGGTTTTTTTGTACCCGCAGATCGGGATGCTGGACAAAAGGGGCCACTACGGGCCAATCTGCACTCAATGAAATCATCAGGTTATTGAGATATGCGTATTCAATTAGCTTCGGCACTCGCGGTTTGCGCCTCGCTTTTGCTGAGCGGTGGGACGGCATCCGCAGACACTCCGGTCACTTATCTGGATAACGGGCGCGCGCTATTCGGCTTTTCCGTGCCCGACTTCTGGGCGCTGCGCACCGGTGGTCCGCGCGAAATTGAAGATACCGAGCTGGGCGATGCACGTGCCGTGGCTCGGGTCATGGGGATGCGGCCAGTCACGGACGATAATGTCTGGATGGGCTTTGTGTCGCCTGCCGGCGTGGCCTCGATCGAGGGCGGTCTGCGGTATCTTGAAGACATAGACAGGTTTCTGGTCAAGGATCCGACCGTATCCGAAACCACCACGACGCGTATCGGCGGATTGCCCGCACGGGTTATTCGCGGGACCGGCAATCGCGAAGGACGTGGTGTTAACTTTACGGTTTCAGTGATCGACTTGCCGAGGGGGCGCGTAGCCATTGCCGTGGCGATCCTGCGCGACGGCGCCGATCCAGCTTATGTGAACGACCTGAACGCCGTGTTCGCGTCGTTCCGGTCCCTTCAGTGAGGAGGCGCACATGACACGCAAATTGATCAAACGTGCAACCCTTGCCCTTGGATTGGGTGCTGCCACACTGACGCTTTCGGCCTGTGATGGCGTCACCGTTGGCGTGGGATACGGGTATGACCCCTTCTACGACTCGATGTTGTGGAACGACTACTATCACGACGTGGATGTAGATTTAGACATCGACCGACCGGATCGACCCAGACCGCCGGATGGACGTCCACCTGCGCGTCCTGTTCCGCCAATCGCCAAGCCACCGAACAGACCGCCGGTGTCCCGACCACCGAACCGTCCAAGACCACCAGTCGCACGGCCTCCGGCGGCTCGGCCACCCATTCACCGCCCCGCAGGGCGGCGCTGAGCTAGCGGGTCAGTCCAGTAATTCCGTCGTGATCTGGGCTGACCCTTCCAAGGTTCTGTGGACCGGGCATTTGTCCGCGATTTCCAGCAGTCGCGCGCGTTGCTCGGCCGTCAGCGGACCTTCAAGGCGGATCTTGCGGCGGAACTGATCGACTTTTCCTTCGTTGGCCAGCCCGGCATCTTGTGCGTGGACCTTGTTGTGGCACACATCGACTAAAACGGTTTTCAGCGGCCACCGCTTGCGCCGCGCATACATGCGGATGGTCATCGATGTGCAAGCCCCAAGACCAGACGACACGAATCCATAGGGAGACATGCCTCGGTCGGTGCCGCCGTATGAGGCGGGCTCGTCCGCGACGGCGTGGTGGCGTGGGCCGGACTGAATGTCCTGCAGGAACCCTTCCGGATCAGCTTCGGTCACTCGAACGACACCTTCGGGCGCCCCCGGTGGCGGGGCAGGCGGGCAGAGCTTGACGTATCGCGTCACCCACGCGGTGATCACGTCCGCCGCGTATTCTGCATCGGATGCGCGGGTAATCAGGTGATCGGCATCGTCGAGGGTCACAAAGCTCTTGGGGTGTTTGGCGGCCAGAAAGATTGTGCTGGCATTGTCGATGCTTACGGTCTCGTCCCGAGGGGCGTGCAAGATCAGCAAAGCGGCCTTTAGATCTGCGATAGCGGGCATCAGGGCTGCTTCGGAAATATCATCCACAAAAGCTTTGCCAATGCGGAAGGGACGCCCGCCCAACATCACGTCCGCCGATCCAGCCTGCTTGATCTCCGGCAGCGCATCTTCGAAGTGATGCGCTACATGGCCCGGATCTGCGGGTGCACCCAAAGTGACCACGGCCTTGACGCTGGGAATTCCAGCGCGGGCGCGCAACACAGCCGCACCACCCAGCGAATGGCCGATGAGCAATGCCGGAGCCATGTTGCGGCCCGCCAGATAATGTGAGGCGGCGATCAGGTCTTCGACATTGGAGGTAAAGGTTGTGTTGGCAAATTCCCCACCGGAATGACCCAGCCCGGTGAAATCAAATCGCAGCACGGCGATGCCCATTGCCGCCAGTCGGGCCGCGATCCTGCGCGCGGCAGGGATGTCTTTGGAACAGGTGAAACAATGCGCAAATAGCGCCGTGGCCAGAACCGGTCCGTCCGGCAAATCCAGGCGCGCGGCCAATTGGTTGCCGTCGTGACCGGCAAAGGTAATGCGTTCGGTGGGCATGGCAGTTCCTTGTTCGTCGGGATGACTAATAGTGTGTGCTTCCGTCTGGCCGCTCAACCCCATTGTAAGAAGCGTCACGGGAAGGTGAGTGAAGCGAACGGATTGCGCGCATTCCTTTGTCTTTGCTGTGAACCTAAAGCATCAAATTTCGTGAAGTATAATGCAAAAAGTATTTGTTTTACTAATTCATATCACACCCCCATCTTACGACCATCGCACACGTGCAGCCCAGGAGGTTCAAATGGCACATACTGCAATGGATCAAAGGGGCGTGGTTCTGCGCCCGGATATACTGGCCGTGATTGCCCTGACCGGCGTGATCGGATTTGCGCTTGGTCAAACTCTGCCGCCGGTGACATCCACTGAGGCCCAGGTTTTTGATCCCGTGTCCGAAGACTGGCACGGAAATGTCAGACGGTCACATTGGTCGAACTGAAACGTCAGCTCAGCCCCATGAGCTGCGGATCAAAGGGATAAGTGGTCAGGTTCTCATACCCGTCCTCGGTGATTAGAACCTGATCCTCCAGCTTGATAGAGAAATCTCCGCCAACCTCTCCAACGGCAGCCTCAACACACAGGACCATGCCGGGTTCGAGCGCGTAGTCGTAAGAGCCCGCCACTGCCTTGTCCGGATAAGCAACCAGAGGCCACTCATCGCACAAGCCGACGCCGTGCATCAGGCAGCCGTATTTCTGCGCCTGGAACTTGTCGTCCAGCTTGTGCGCATTGGCCGTCAGTTCGGGGATCATCACGCCGGGCTTCAGCATCTCCATATTGGTCATGATATGCTCATGCGCGTGCTGCATGGCATAGACCATGTCGGGCCGGGGTTTTTCGTCGCCGATCCACCATGTGCGTGAGATATCAATACAGATGCCATATGAACCGATCAGGTCGGTGTCAAAAGCGATGATCTCGTTCTGTTGCGTGATCCGGGGGCCGCATTCCTGAAACCACGGGTTTGTTCGCTGGCCCGAGGCCAGCAGGCGGGTTTCGATCCATTCGCCGCCGCGCCGGATGTTTTCGCCGTGCAGAACTGCCCAAATGTCGTCTTCCGAGGTTTTGCCGTCTCCCACATTGGCGCGCGCGAATTTCTCCATTTCCGCCACAGCGGTTTCGCAGGCGTGATTGGCACAGCGCATGGCAAGGATTTCGTCCGGGCCTTTGATGGCGCGGGTCTTTTCCGTCGCCTCTTCGCCTTCCATGATTTCGAAGCCTTGCGCCTCAAGCGCACGCAAGCCGTGCAGCATGATCTTGTCCACGCCGAGGCGTTTGTTGCCGCCACCATGTTCGTCGATCAGAACGCGCACCTCGTTTGAAAACACGTCCGCGGCCACGTCGACTTTGTCACCGCGGTCAAAGTAGAACAGATCAGCTCCGGATCGTTGCTCGCGCACCAGCGGATTGAACGTGGAAAGAAACGGAGAGTTCTTATAGTCCCAAATCACCATGTAGCCGTCGGCGCACAGCAAGACGGCGCGGAATGGGTTATGCGTGTTCCACAACTGCATGTTGGTGCTGTCGGTGGCATAACGGATGTTCAGCGGGTCGAACATCAACAGCCCGCCATAGCCGCGATCGACAATGGCCTGCGTCAACCGTCTCCACCGATGTTCGCGCATCCGGGCCAGATCGGGCAGGACAAGGCCGGCCTTTTCCCATTCTGAAAACGCAAGCTGCGTCGGGCCGATCTCGATCCGGTCGTTTTCATTCGGGGTGCCATCACCAAGGGTCGCACCTTTGGTCGGGTCGATCTTGCGAGTGTCGCGGTAGTGTCGGTTCATGGTGGGTCTCCCTGCCTGTTCTTTGAGCGTGAAGAATCAATCTCCGGACGTCTTGAAGGTTTGCGACCGTGCGTTCGTCGCTTTTTGACCGACAAGCGGAAATTCTGATGATACGTCAAATTCATGACGACCATTCTTCAGACTTCAATTCCGTATGACCCGCTGGACAAGCGCCCATTGCCAGGCATTCAGCCAGCAAGCATGGACAGCTGGTTGCACCACGATGATGCGTTCGCCGCCCAGATCCAAAGACGCAAGGACCTTTTGGTTAGTCATCGTTCGGATGTTCTGGCGATGGATGCAGGTGCTAAACCCGCTGCGCAGGAGTTGTTGGATCTTGTCCTGAACCAAGTCTATCCCGAGTGCACAGATCACGTGGCTCGCCCGGACGGGACAGATGTTACGATCGATCCGGATCAGCCATTGGATACGCTGTGCCGATTGGTGCAGGAAGATTTCTGCATCCTACAAAAGCAGGGGGATGAACACGTGCTCACTGGAGCCATCCTGTGTTTTCCTGCCAGTTGGCGTTTATCCGAAAAATTCATGCGGCCCCTGATCGACATCCATCTGCCTGTTGACAGCTACAACGCCGACATCGCCCGGCGGGTTCAGCGTTTGTTTGACGGGATACAACCAGGGCGCCCTCTGTGGCGGTTCAATGCGCTGTGGTATGAGGACGCCGAGCTGCATCAACCCCGCAGCGCAAACGACCGGCGGGCCCCGCAGAAACCAGGACACGCGCGGTTCCTGCGAAGTGAGCGGCAGACGCTGTTGCGACTGCCTGAGACACAGGCCGTGGTTTTCTCGATCCATACTTATGTTCTGGCGGCAGAGCAGGTGTCAAAAATGGAAAACCCCGCCTGATGGCGGGGCCTCCAAGGAGGGTCATTTCATACCAGGCTACATGCCTAGCGCGCTGGCAGCGCCCGCAAGTGCCCCGCTTGTGCTGAGAGCGGAGATCGCGACCGAATATACCAGCACCTGAGTGTTCAGGCGGAAGTCTTCGCCCCTTATCAGGTTCACAGCGGCCAAAGAGGCCGCAATCGGGACGGACACGCTTGCCACGGCACCCGTCAATCCCCAACTGGTCAGTCGGAGGATATCGCTGGGTTGCTCGTGGACGAGGGGGGGCGTGTCGTCCCGATCGGTAGGCTGCTCGATAGGTTCTGTCCGAAAAGCGATGCTGAGCAACTGCTCATCCGACAGCTGGATTGGCCGGGCTACTGGGGTCAGCGCCTTTTTTTCTGGCTCATCCAGGTCTTCTGCGTCAGTGACATTCAGTCCGGCAAACGGGCCTGTCACTGCCTCGAAAATCTGCTTTCTGTCACGCGGCCTGCTTGGGGCCAGCGTGTCAAATGCGCTCATGAATTGTTCGATAGTCAAAACGGTGTTGGGCGACAGCCATTCGACCCGCTGGGTCGCGCAGACGTCAACCATTCTGTAAAGGATTACGACCAGCATCAACTCGGTAACTTCGCTGTCATCCAATAGGGGGGAAACTGGAGTCACTGTGATCGTCAGCCGGTTATTCGGCAGGGTGACAATAGGTCTCTGGATTGTCTTCAGACCTGCAGCGCGGTTAAGGCGATCGAACCGGTCTTCGGTTTCGGCGACCTTGGTATCCAGCGTCAGGCGCACCAAATACTGGCTGGACACAATGCTTGCTTCGGTGTCGTTCTGCAGAGACTTACGCTCGACCAGGTGACCATAGTCCGCAAGGGTCTTGGCAACGATGTCGCTGAACCGCTCGACCGCGTTTTCGGCCTTACCGTTGAATTGCAGACCACCGTGATAGCTGTGCTTCGGAGTCACTGCGCTGTCCTTTGTCGCATCCTGTGTTTGGAAACAATCTAGCAAGCGATCTGGGGCAGATTTGGGCAAAAATGGAAAAAAATGAGAAATCGCGGGGATTGATTACGCTATGGAAACCTAGGCATTTTAAGGGCTTTTTGACGTCTGTGGCGACAATGTGGCCGAAATCGGGTGTAACTGCCGGAATCCCGAGCCTGCTTCAACCGTCGATTCGGGCAGCCATTATTGCAATGGATTGTTGGTAAACCGAGGCGGCATTCCACTGTTGAATGACAGCAAAGTTTGGCTGACCCTGTTGATAGCCGCGACCGGGTTTCCAGCCCTTCTTACGTAGAAAATTAGCGGTTGAGGCCAGAGCATCCGTCATATTGTAAAAGTCGACCTGACCGTCGCCGGTGGCATCAACCCCGTATTGCATGGCATTGCCCGGCAGGAACTGGGTGTGCCCAAGTTCGCCATGTTTTGCCCCTTTTGTCGCCGTCGTAATGCTGCCTTGATCGACCAGCTTCAGCGCTCCGATTGCGTGAGGAGTGAAAAAGTCGGACCTGCGGCAGTCGTAGGCCAGTGTTGTGATTGCGGAAACAACCTGACTGTCGCCCATGAAGTTTCCGAACCCGGTTTCCATACCGTGAATGGCGATCAGTACCCCGGCCGGTACGCCGTATTGGCGTTCTAGCGCTGCATAGAATTGCGGGTTGCGTGCTTTACGTTTGCGCCCCTGCGCCACGATGGTGTCTGCCCCGCGTACGCGCATGAACTTGTCCAAGGAATATTTAAAGCTTTTCTGATTGCGGTCCGCAGCGATCGTGCGCGTGGCGTACTGCGTTTGTGCCAGCGCCTGCAGCCCCTTCTTTTTGACGCCAGCACGCTTGGCCTGTTTCGCAAAGTCCTTTTTCCATGCTTCGAAGCCGTTACTGGTGTTTCCGCAAGGAGCGGCGGCTGCAACTGTGGGAAGGGACAGGGCAAGTATAAGAGCAAATCGCAGCATCAGTGAAATCCAGGCAAGTGAAATGTTATGGATAGGGTACGTGGCATTCGCTAATCCGAAAAGAGGTTAGTACAGGTCCAACTCTCCGGTACCTTTCAAGCTTTCAAACCACTCTTCAGGCGTTTTGTCTATCTTGGCGTGTTTGACCATCATCGCGTTCATGTTCGGTAACTCAGACGAATCCGGCCATTCCTCCGGCCGCCACAGGTTCGCGCGGATCACACATTTGGGGCAGTGTGCGAACACTGTCTCGACATGGATGACCAAGGCCAGTTTCGGCGAGCGGTTGTTTATCGCCATGCTATCCAGCAAGTCGCGATCTTTGCATAGACGGGCAGTGCCACGAAGGCGCAGAGTTTCCATCTTGCCCGGCACGAAGAATATCAGGCTGACGCGTGGGTCCAGCAAAATATTGTGGAACGTATCCACGCGCTTGTTGCCGGGTCGGTCAGGGATTGCGATCAGGGTGTCGGATAACACATTTACGAACCCTTCTGGATCACCTCGGGGCGAGATGTCCAGATGACCACCTGGATTGGCCGACGCAATCAGGCAGAATGTGGACTTGGCAATAAAGTCGCGGCACATCTGGTCCAGCCCGGACAGCTCTTTGGCGATGATCTGGGGCAGGGGCGCGCCAGTTATGCGCTCCAGTTCATCGCTCGAAGTCACGAAATCTGTGAATTGAGAAAAGGGGGCGTCTGATGACATGCGATCTCTCCTAACCGGGTGGGTCGAGTGTGAGAGATCGTACCAAACGAAACAAGGGCGCCCAAATGGACGCCCTTGAGTATTCTACCCTGAACCCGATCAGCAGCTGTAGTACATGCCGTATTCAACGGGGTGTGGGGTATGCTCGTAGGTTTCGACTTCTTCCATCTTCAAAGCGATGTAGCCGTCGATCTGGTCTTTGGTGAACACGTCACCCTGCAGCAGGAAGTCGTGATCCGACGCCAGCGCTTCCAGCGCCTCGCGCAGCGAACCGCAGACGGTCGGGATGTCGGCCAGTTCTTCGGCAGGCAGATCGTACAGGTTCTTGTCCATGGCTTCGCCCGGATCGATCTTGTTCTTGATGCCGTCCAGACCAGCCATCAGCAGAGCGGCAAATGCCAGGTAGGGGTTCGCCGCTGGATCGGGGAAACGAGCTTCAACGCGCTTGGCTTTCGGGCTTTCGGTCCACGGAATACGAACGCAACCCGAACGGTTACGAGCCGAGTAGGCGCGCAGAACTGGGGCCTCAAAGCCCGGGATCAGACGCTTGTAGCTGTTGGTCGCCGGGTTGGTGAAGGCGTTCAGCGTTTTGGCGTGCTTCAGGATGCCGCCGATGAAGTACAGTGCCTCATCCGACAGGTCGGCGTATTTGTCGCCTGCAAACAGCGGCTTGCCGTCTTTCCAGATCGACATGTTCACGTGCATGCCGGTGCCGTTGTCACCTGCGATGGGCTTCGGCATGAACGTGGCCGATTTGCCGTATGCGTGCGCGACGTTGTGGATGATGTATTTGTACTTCTGCAGCTCGTCCGCCTGTTTGGTCAGGCTGTCGAAGATCAAGCCCAGCTCGTGCTGGCACGAAGCAACCTCGTGGTGGTGCTTGTCGACCTTCATGCCCAGACGCTTCATGGTCGACAGCATTTCCGAGCGCAGGTCCTGCGCTTCGTCGATGGGGTTGACCGGGAAGTAGCCGCCCTTGACGCCCGGACGATGGCCCATGTTGCCCATCTCGTACTCGGTGTCGGTGTTCCACGACGCGTCAGTTGCATCAACTTCGTATGATACTTTGTTGATGCTGTTCGAGAAACGGACGTCATCGAACAGGAAGAATTCGGCCTCGGGCCCCATGTAAGCAACGTCGCCGATACCGGACGCCTTCAGGTACGCTTCGGCTTTCTGGGCGGTGCCGCGCGGGTCACGCTCATAGGCTTCGCCGGTGTCGGGTTCGACAACCGAGCAGTGCACGCAGATCGTCTTTTCCGCGTAGAACGGATCGACATAGGCGCTGTTGGTGTCGACCATCAGTTTCATGTCGGATGCTTCGATCGATTTCCAGCCCGCGATGGACGAACCGTCGAACATGAAGCCTTCTTCCAGGAAGTCTTCGTCAACCTGGTCGGCCATCAGCGTGACGTGCTGAAGCTTGCCGCGGGGATCAGTGAAGCGAACGTCGACGTACTCGGCGTCCTCGTCTTTGATCAGCTGAAGAACTGCGTCCTTGCTCATAACTTAATATTCCTCTGCTTTGAGTTTGTTACAGTGCTTCCGGGCCGGTCTCACCGGTCCGAATGCGAATGGCTTGTTCAACAGGCGAGACAAAGATCTTGCCGTCGCCGATCTTGTCGGTTTTGGCTGCCGCGACGATGGCGTCGACGGCCGCATCAACCTGATCGTCGTCCAGAACGACTTCGACCTTCACCTTGGGCAGGAAATCGACGACGTATTCCGCGCCGCGATACAATTCGGTGTGGCCCTTTTGACGGCCAAAGCCCTTAACCTCGATCACGCTAAGACCCTGGACGCCGACATCCTGCAGCGCCTCTTTAACCTCATCGAGTTTGAACGGCTTGATGATCGCTTCGATCTTCTTCATTCCGGGCTCCTGTTAACTCTTGTCAGATTGGCACTGACCACGTCTAAATTCGGGCGGCAATGTGATAGCGATATCGGCCCGAGCCGGGCGCTGAGAAAATGGGCGTCGGGTCAATTTTTGATCAACTTGCACAAAAAGTAAGCGAAACTGAATCGCCAGAGGATTTGAAATGACGGAATTGCTAACAGCGGCGCAGATGCGAGCAATTGAAACCGCGGCGATTGAGTTCGGTGAGGTGACCGGTCTGGAACTGATGGAACGCGCCGGTCGCGGTGTTGTCGACGCGATTTTCGAGGAGTGGCCTGAACTGTCAAGAACGTCTGGCACTGCCGTGGTTTTGTGCGGTCCCGGCAACAATGGCGGTGATGGGTTCGTCGTTGCGCGGCTGTTGAAAGAGTGGGGTTGGGAGATCGAGGTTTTTCTGTTTGGCGATCCGGAAAAGTTGCCGCCGGATGCGAAGGCGAACTGTGAACGGTGGAGCAAAATTGGAGATATCGAAGGCAGTAATCCAGTAGCGGGCGAATTGCTGAAAGCCGACTTTGACCTTGTTATTGACGCCGTGTTCGGAACAGGGTTGTCGCGACCGCTTTCTGGAGACGCCAAGGCGTTTTGCCGTGAGATGTTCAAGGTTGGCATTGATGTGGCTATCGATGTTCCCTCTGGATATTGTTCCGATAGCGGGAAGTTTCTGGACGAGGAAACACAGTTCTACGATGGACCCGAGGTCGTCGGTCTCATTGTAACGTTCGAACGCAAGCGGCTTGGCCATAAAATTGGCCTTTTGGCGGATCAGGCGGAAACGTTGAAGGTCAAGGAAATTGGAATTGCCGATTTTGTTCCGTCTTTTCGACGGAACTCTTCCATTCAATACGAGACCGGGAATTCCCGCTGGCAAGTGTCAGAAAAGTACCCTTCCAATCTCCGAACGAACAAAGCGATGCACAAGTACTCTCATGGTCACGCCCTGATTATTTCTGGTGACTCCGGAAAGACTGGCGCGGCGCGATTGGCAGCGCGCGGTGCTTTGCGGATTGGGGCCGGGTTGGTAACGTTGGGTGTCCCGCCGGCCGCGCAGATGGAAGTTGCGGCGCAGGTCACGGCCATCATGTTGCAACGGGTTGAGGGTGGTGAGGGGTTGTCCGATGTTCTCAACGACGAGCGGTTGAATGCGCTTTGTCTTGGCCCTGGTCTGGGATTGGAGCGTGCGCGGGCTTTGGTTCCGGTTGCTCTGGCTGCAAATCGGGCGACAGTTTTGGATGCGGACGCTTTGACCGCGTTTGCGGACGACCCTGCGGTTCTGTTTGACCAATTGCACGATAATTGCGTTCTCACACCGCATGGTGGAGAGTTCGCCCGGCTTTTCCCGGATGTTGCTGAGAAGTTGACTGCGGTTCCCACCAAAGGCCCAGCCTATTCCAAGGTCGACGCAACGCGTGAGGCGGCCACGCGGGCAGGATGTGTGGTTCTGTTCAAGGGGCCGGACACGGTGATTGCCGCGCCGGATGGGCGCTGTGCGATCAATTCGGCCCATTATGAGCGTTCGGCACCGTGGTTGGCGACGGCTGGCTCTGGCGATGTGCTCGCCGGGTTTATCACCGGGTTGCTGGCGCGAGGGTTCGCCCCAATGCAGGCAGCGGAAACGGCAGCCTGGCTGCATGTTGAATGCGCGCGCCAATTTGGCCCCGGGCTGATTGCCGAGGACTTACCCGAGCAATTACCTGCGGTTTTTCAAAGTTTGGCTAAATGACGCATGGGCGGAAATTAGCTGCTTTTTTCAGCGCTCGGCAAGAAATGGCCGCACGTATACGCATCAGTGCATGTCATTCCTTTTGAAAGACTTCGGACAGAGTGGCAGACTTGTACGTGGATTTTCCTACCAACGAAATCTTGGTGGCCAAATCTTTGATATGATTAAAATTTACTTTCTGCCGATTTGAGCCGTAAGGCAGAAACTCTAAACGCGACTAACTCGGTTCCTTGCGGAGTGGCCCGTCACATCGGTTTTTCTTTTGGCGGTTGCCACAAACGAAACGTTCAAGGTGAATAAAATGACAGTGAATTTGAAACTCCCCTCGGTTGCCGCTGTTCTGGCGATGACCACGGCGATCCCTGCTTCTGCTGAACTAAAGTACGAAAACAACAGCGGCGGTTATGTGGTGCTGTACGGTCAGCTCGATCCGGTGATCGTATCGGTCGATGACGGCCAGGAGACCGAGACCCGGTTGTTGGACAATGACCTGTCCAACAGCCGCGTAGGTTTGCGCGTCATGCAACCCTATGGCAGCAATGAGTTCATGTTCCGGTTTGAAACCGGTCTGGGTCTGCCAAGTACCGGGACAGCCAACCAGGATGGTACCAACACCAACGGTTGGAGCCGGGAAGATATCCGCCACGTCGATTTCTCACTCAAGGGTGGATACGGCAAGTTCTCTGCCGGTCAGGGCAGTATGGCCTCGGACGGAGCTGCCGAGACTGATTTGTCCTACGTCGGGACGGCTTTGTATTCTTTCACGAACGATGAAAACGGCGCTTTTTTCTACCGGGGAGCAGATGGTATCCTGAGTGGCATCACCGTTGGCGACTCGGCCAGCAACTTTGATGGCGCGCGTCGGGGCAGGGTCCGGTATGACACGCCCGATTTCAATGGCTTCTCAGCGGCGATTGCTTATGGTCAGAACATCCTGTCCAGCAGCGACGACGACGATTATTACGATCTTGCGGTCAAGTACCGGAACACTTTCACCAACGGTGTCGAGTTCGCAGCGAGCCTTGCCTACGCAGTAAGGGATTTCGACGGCCAACCCGGCGAGCGCAAGGATACCATCGGGTCCGCGTCGGTCCTGTTGCCCAGCGGGTTCAGCTTTACTGCAGCCCTCGGCACGCGGGACGATACCTCTACCGGCGCCAGCGACCCGGACTATTGGTACACTAAACTTGCTTATGAAGGGGATTGGGTGTCCTGGGGTAAAACCGGCGTTGGTATCGACTATTTCGACGGTTCTGATTTTGAAAATCAGGGGTCCAGCACCAAGTCCTGGGGTATTGCCGTTGTCCAGCGGATCGACGCGATCAACACAGACGCCTACCTGAAATACCGTAACCACGATTTCGACGACACGGTCGACTTTGACAAGAACGAAGCCTGGGTACTGGGTGCGCTCTGGAAGTTCTGACGACGTTTCCCCGTAAACTAACGGCGCCCCAGTCTGGCTGGGGCGTTTTTTTTGTTCAAATCGGCGGCAAAACAAGGCTGATCTGGCCATTGCCTCTTGCACGTAAGCGGCTGGGCAAATAGAAGGCGTCAAATTTGCCCGGCGCGCCGTTTTGCGCGCCCCGAATCCTATGGGGACTACCATAATGCAGGTTACCGAGACGCTGAACGAAGGTCTGAAACGCGGCTACAATATCATCGTATCCGCAGCCGAGCTGGACGACAAAGTTAACGAGAAACTGGTCGAAGCGCAGCCGGAAGTCGAAATGAAGGGTTTCCGCAAAGGCAAAGTGCCGATGGCATTGCTGAAAAAGCAGTTCGGTCAGCGCCTGTTGGGCGAAGCGATGCAGGAAAGCATCGATGGTGCGATGAACCAGCATTTTGAAGACAGCGGCGAGCGCCCTGCGCTTCAGCCTGAGGTCAAAATGACCAACGAAGACTGGAAAGAAGGCGACGACGTCGAGGTCGCAATGTCCTATGAGGCGCTGCCCGCGATCCCCGAAGTTGATCTGAAATCTGTCGAGCTGGAGAAGCTGGTCGTCAAAGCAGACGACGCAGCCATCGAAGAAGCCCTGAACAATCTGGCCGAAACCGCTCAGGATTTCAAAGCGCGCCGCAAGGGTTCCAAAGCCAAAGACGGCGATCAGGTTGTGATCGACTTCGTCGGCAAAGTTGACGGCGAAGAGTTCGAAGGCGGTTCGGCTGAAGACTATCCGCTGGTTCTGGGTTCCAACAGCTTCATCCCCGGCTTCGAAGAGCAGCTGGTTGGCGTGAAGGCCGAAGAAGTCAAAGACGTCAACGTTTCCTTCCCCGAAGAATACGGCGCAGAGCATCTGGCCGGTAAAGACGCCGTATTCAGCTGCACCATCAAAGAGGTGAAGGAACCCGTTGCTGCAGAAGTAAACGACGAGCTGGCGACCAAGTTCGGCGCAGAAGATCTGGCCGCACTGAAAGGTCAAATCGCCGAGCGTCTGGAAGCGGAATATTCCGGTGCATCCCGCGCGGTTATGAAGCGTGGCCTGCTGGACGCGCTGGACGAGAAGGTCTCGTTCGACCTGCCTCCGTCGCTGGTTGAAGCCGAAGCCAAGCAGATCGCACATCAGCTGTGGCACGAGGAAAATCCGGAAGTGGAAGGTCACGACCACGCCGAGATCGAGCCCACAGACGAGCACAACAAGCTGGCCGAACGCCGCGTGCGTCTGGGCCTACTGTTGGCTGAACTGGGTCAGAAGGCCGAGGTTGAGGTCACCGACTCCGAGATGACCCAAGCGATCATGAACCAGGCACGTCAGTACCCTGGTCAGGAACGTCAGTTCTTTGAATTCGTGCAGCAGAACGCTCAGATGCAGCAACAGCTGCGCGCGCCGATCTTCGAAGACAAAGTCATCGACTATGTCTTTGAACTGGCTCAGGTCGCGGACAAAGAAGTCAGCAAAGACGATCTGCAGAAAGCCGTCGAGGCACTGGACGAGGAGTAATCCTCGTCCGCCCATCCCCATGGGCACAAAAAAATACGGAGCCGTCTGGAAAAAGACGGCTCCGCTTGGGTGGCTTTAACCTATGAGGTGAGGGGGTCAGGCCTCATGAGCAAAAGCACGGGGGGTTCTTAGCAGAGCGGTCTTCTGCTCCGGCGTGAAGCGGTCCGAAAGCGCTTCGATCAGTTTCAGCACTGAATCAACTTCGGCTTTCGATGTTGCCGAACTCATCTGTTCGACAAAGTATTTTTCCAACTGCGTCAGAGGCTGGTGGTCATAATTCGCGGCACTTGGCTTGGCCTTTGCCCGTTCGACCAGTTCCAGAGCCTGTTCGTCGGTCAGGAAGACATCGTGTTCAATGTCGGCGTAATCCCGAATTCCAGCGATCCGTTCGTCCGAGCAATCCATCAACGCAGCCATGGCGACAACCTTACCCATCGGCTTGGCAGTTCCAAGATAATCGTAAGGCGCATTGCCGGATCGTTGCAGGACGCGGTTCATCACCGGGTCGATCACGGCGATAGAGTCCAGAACACCGGCCATCTTGGCATATTCGAACGAGCCGATCATTACCTCGCTGGTGACGTAAGAAACGGAGTTTTCTCCGCGTCCTCGCCCAAGCTTTTTGGTATCGACGCAAAACCGGGTTGCTTCCCAGACCTGCGCGCTGCGGATCGGCGGTTCGCCGTCCAGAATTGAATGAAAAACGTCGGACAGCATGTGTGGCCCGGTCGTTTGCAGTAGTCGCATGCACCCAACGACGTCCCCCTCGTCGTTGATGCTGACTACATGTGCTGGATGAAGGTCGTCAAAATGGTCGCGTTCGCGCCCATCGACAATGTTTACATCCCAACCAAGGCGGTCGCCGAAAACGCGCGCGCGCAGTTTGTACATCTCGTCCAAGACATGCTTAAACTTATTTTGGTTGATACCATCAATTACGATGATCATTTCCATCCCCCTACAGTCTGGTTACCGTAAGGATGACGTTAACTTAGATTTGAGCTAAGACTATTGGGGGTTTCCCGTATTTTTTAATCTTTTTTGATTATCCTGGGGCAATTAGGCCCAATCCAATAGCTCTTCCAATGGCTTGCGGTGTTGTCAACGCGCCCATTTTTTCGCGGCCAGACCGCATGTGAACTTCGACGGTTCGGTGTGAAATTGACAGGATATCACCGATGTCCTGCTGTGATTTTCCATCCGCAACCCACTGCAGGATCTCTTTCTCTCGCGTCGAAAGAGCTGGTAAATAGAGCGCTTTGGCCAACAGGCCAGACTGCATCACGGTATCATGCGCTGTAACTGCGGCCATCTGCAGGTCCCCCATCACATGTTTCTTCAGCTTTGCCCACTCGGAATCCGAGCAATTTCGGGTCACATTCAGCAGGCCACATTCCCCGTACGGGCCACGTACCGGAACGGTTAAGCCACGGGAAGTAATGCCAAAATCATGCGCATCCCGAAAAACCGAATGGAACTTTTCGTCGTGATTAAATCTGCCCCAGTCCACCGGAGCGATGCTGAGCGCAGATTGATACAAGGTCGGATCGAAATGGTGGAAACCTTGGCTGCCATAGTGAATCTTCCATTCGTCCGGGTAGTTGGCATATCCCTGAACATCACCCTTTACAGGGTTAAAAGTGGCGTAAGATGCGTAATCGAATCCCAATTCATCGCAGACAGCATTAATTATGTCGGCTGCCGACTTTTCCTCGTGGTCGATCGCGGCCAAGTCTATAAGTTTCACCTGTCCAACCTTTGCGGCGGCAAATCTTTCCCCAAAGAAATGCCAAGTCTGTCCATTTCACCGAATACGTTGCGTCAACTGTGGTGCCTGACGCAAGCTAATTATACATATCGCTTAAGCATAATGCGTGGTTATGGCAACAGAATACCTTAGCGATTGCATAAGTCATTATTGCAACCTTTACGCTAATGACAAGTTATATCCTTACCCAACGTCACTCTGACCTTAGGCCAGTTTCAACCAGCATCCCGGCGGCCTTCGCCTCGGGGTAGTAACCTTTGGCATAAAGGAAGATAGCCCGCTTCTGGTCGCCATCTGACAAGAGCCACGCCCCACGCAGGTATTTTCCGGCGAACTCCAGATTGGTGTCTGCATCCAACAAACCCTGTGCGTTGCCTTTGTACCCCATGGATCGCGCTGTCGCGGGTAGGATCTGCAGCAACCCGTAATAGGGGTTGTTGACCGCCCATGGCCGGTGCGTGCTTTCCCTTATGGCGAGCTTGTGCAACAGCTCGCGTGGCAATTCATAATGGTCAGCCCACTTGTTGATTGAGGCGCGCAATTCAGGGGTTTCGTTGGGGTATAGCGGCGGATCAAAAGGGGCATTGCGAGAGCTCTGCTTGCCATCCAGGCCACCGCAGGCAGCCAGGGCAGGTGCGCCGAGTAATGCAACAAGTAGAGCGCGTCGCGTGTAGTGGGGCATGTGTAGTCTCCGGATGGGGTTTGGGGCATGATAGTCCTGCCGAACGCAACCGCAAGCAGACAGCCAGCCCGCGTGCTGATTTATGCCGGGTCTCGCTGCGTCACAATCCGGTGCCAGAGTGTTCCTTATTGGTCAGCTCGGAAAGGCGGGTTGTCACATATCGACCTGGAACCACAAAATGATATCCGCAAACCAGATCTTGTTCACTGTCGCGCGAAACTGAACGGTGTTATTGATCCCCGGGTTCAGAACAGTTCCGGGGAAGGTCTCCCATAATCCACGAATGTCGCCGCCCGACATGGATGGGCCGTAGATAAAGGTATCGTTTATCTCGATCTGAAAGGCCCCTCCGGACGGCGTTGCCCAGGCTTTGAAGGCGAGGATCGGTTTCGCGCGGTTGGTTCCGATGATCAGGTTGGAAGGGATTGGGTCGCTGAAGGTCTGGCTTTCACCGGGGTTTACAGAAAAAGAGCCATCATTCACGACGATGTAGTTGCACAAGGATGCCATAGTGGTTTCTCCTGTCGGATCGCGATCCGCCCAGATGTGCGATCACGCAAATTGCTAATAAAATGAACTTCAAAAAAATGCGGCTGGGGCGGCAGGGGCCGCGTGACCGTAGGATAGCATAATTTCAATCCAAATTCCTGGTCGTGCCTGACGTCACTCTTTGTCACGGTCTGGGGTTCGAACACAAAAAAAGGCCGCGCCCTTCGGCGCGGCCAATCAATCTTTCAAAGGCAGCCGGATCAGGCTTTGGCTTCGTCTTCCTCAGCCAGGGCCTCTTCGGCAACCAAATCGTCATCGTCGGAAGCTGCGGAACCGATATCGTCGAACAGTTCGGCGATTTCGAATTCTGCGGCGGCCTCTTCTTCGGCAGCCAGTTCCTGGATCGACTTGCCCGAAGCCTGCAGTTCGGCTTCTTCTTGCGAACGGGCAACGTTCATTTGGATCTTGACTTCGACCTCGGGGTGCAGCTTGACCGCCAGCGAGTGCAGGCCAAGCTCTTTGATCGGAGCGATCAGAGCAATCTGCTTTTTGTCGACGGTGAAACCAGCTTCGGTTGCGGCATCTGCGGCGTCACGCGGGGTGACCGAACCGTACAGAGCACCAGCATCCGATGCCGAGCGGATCACGATGAACTGCTGACCGTCCAGCTTTTCAGCCAGAGATTCAGCTTCTTTCTTGGTTTCCAGGTTGCGCGCCTCAAGCTGCGCTTTTTGGGATTCGAACGACGCAATGTTGGCGTTCGAAGCGCTCAGCGCTTTGCCTTGGGGCAGCAGAAAGTTGCGGGCGTAGCCAGGCTTGACGTCAACGACGTCGCCCATCTGACCCAGTTTCGCAACGCGTTCCAGCAGGATAACTTGCATATCAGTCTCTCCTTACTTCACAGCGTAGGGCAGCAGGGCGAGGAAGCGGGCGCGCTTGATAGCACGGGCCAGCTCACGCTGCTTTTTCGCCGAAACGGCGGTGATGCGCGAGGGAACGATCTTGCCACGCTCAGAGATGTAGCGCTGCAGCAGACGGGTGTCTTTGTAATCGATCTTCGGCGCGTTGTCGCCCGAGAACGGGCAGACCTTGCGGCGGCGGAAAAATGGTTTTGCGGCCATGGTATATGTCCTTTCGTCAGGCGTTGATCAGCGGCGCTCGCGGCGGCCTTCGCGCTCGTCGCGCTTCTGCATCTGGACCGAAGGGCCCTCGTTGTGCTCGTCGACCTTGATGGTCAGAACGCGCATAACGTCGTCATGCAGGCGCATCAGGCGCTCCATTTCCTGAACGGCGCCAGCTGGGGCGTCGGTCTTCAGGAAGGAATAGTGACCCTTGCGGTTCTTGTTGATCTTGTAGGCCATCGTCTTGACGCCCCAGTACTCGCTTTCGACGACGTTGCCGCCGTTGTCAGCCAGAACGGTGCCGAAATGTTCGACGAGGCTTTCTGCCTGCGCGTTGGACAGGTCCTGACGCGCGATCATTACATGCTCATACAGTGGCATGTGCACTCCTGTTTCTATCAAGGCGCATTTCAAAGGCGGGGCCGGTTCGTCCTTCGCGACCCTGCCACGAGAGGCTGCGCGATTCATAACTCTTGCGAAGGATGGCCCCATATACACCATTCGCGTCGGGGGGCAAGGGCCGTCACACATGCCTTGGTGAAGTCGCGCTATTTCCTTTGCGCTGCCCAATTCCTGACTCTTTTCGGCTCAAAGTTGTTTTGCATACCGGGAACTAACCGGACAGACCGAACCAAAGACGGCAACGTGAAC
The DNA here is from genome assembly GCF_059611225.1 of Ruegeria sp. CDSA246. Taxonomy (NCBI): domain Bacteria; kingdom Pseudomonadati; phylum Pseudomonadota; class Alphaproteobacteria; order Rhodobacterales; family Roseobacteraceae; genus Ruegeria; species Ruegeria sp. CDSA246. Next base: position 155,490 of record NZ_JBXWPD010000005.1, read on the forward strand.
TAGGGTACAGAGAAATGACCGCGATGAACACGAATACCATCGAGAAGTCTGCGAACAGCACGACTTATGATCAATCGGTTCCAATTCTTATCGCATTTGCGCCGAATTGGAGGGCACGCACTATTCTGGCACGCGTCGCCGGGGCGTTTTTGATCATTGTGGCGTTTTCCATGTGGCTGATGTCGGGTGCGGTGATGGCAACCGAGGTTTGGCCGATCAAGCTGGCCGCGTCGCTGACATTCTTACTGATCGGCGTCAGCCTGCTGACCATTCAGGTGCTCGATGCGCGCCCCGATGCCTATTTTGATCCGATCCGCCGCGAAGTACGCGTGCTGCAAAAGAATGAAAACGGGCGTCCTCAGACAGTACTGCGCCGCAGCTATGACACCTTGGGTGGTGCACGGTTCGATGATGATCAGGTCGAACTCTATGATGTGGACGGCAGCCTGCTGATGAAGTTGCCGCTACAATCGGCGGATGTTGGCCGAGCGCTGAAGGGCCAATTGAGCGGAAGTGTAACGATCTTCGCCTGATTTTCACTTCTGTTCATTTAGGAACAGAAATTGTTAGAGAATAAGTCTTGTGTGCCGCCCAAGGGCGGCACATTTTTGTTGTTGAGCATTCCAACTGGTTTGCACTCACAACATTTTTGGAGATAGTCATGAAATCCACCCTTCTTGCTGCTGCACTGGCCGTATCGGCGACCTCGGCGTTTGCAAGCGCCGAGAAATACGTTTTGGACCCCAGCCACAGCCAGGTTGTCTTCAACTATAACCACCTTGGTTTTTCCACCACGACTGGCATGTTCTCGGGCTTTGAGGGCGAGATCATGTTCGATCAGGAAAACCCGGCAGATTCCAGCGTGAGCGTGTCGATGCCAGTGGTCGAAATGATCACCGGCTGGAAGCCGCGCGAAGATCACTTCATGACCGAAGACTTTTTTGGCGTCGCCGAGGGTGACCTGATTTCGTTCACCTCGACCGGTATCGAAGTCACCGGTGAAAACACCGCGAACATCACCGGCGATCTGACCATGAATGGCGTGACCAAGTCGGTCGTTCTGGACGCGAAGCTGAACCAGGTTGGCGAGCATCCGATGGCGGGCAAGCCCTGGGCCGGATTTGATGCCACCACCACACTGGTCCGCAGCGAGTTCGATCTGGGACAGTTCGCACCGTTTGTTAGCGATGAGGTTGAGGTTCGTATTTCGGTAGAGGCGCAAAAGGCCGAGTAAGCCTGCCTTACGTGCAAAAAGAAACCGCCGGGACCCGTCAGGTCTCGGCGGTTTTTTTCTGTTCGACTATCTTTATTCAGCCTGAATGGCCGTCAGTTCGACGGTGACTTTGACTGCAAAAGCCAGCGAGTCTTCGGTCGGTTGTGACGTCCCGACATCATAGTCTAATCGGTTCAACTCCAACTCACCCTGCATCTTCGCGGTCCCATCTTGCAAGTCCAGCTCGAACGGAAGGGTAACGTCCATGGTTTTGTCCCGGATGGTCAATGTGCCGCGCGCCTCATAGGCCAAATCTGTTTTGAACAGATCCGCTTTAAAACTCGCGGTTGAAAACTGAGCGCTGTCAAAGAAATCCGCAGCAAGGGCTTGCTGTGTTACGGTGCCGATGGTCAATGAGCCGATGGCGATTGTCACATCGGCAGATCCCGCTGGTCCGGGTTCCGCCGGTTCGTCAAAAGTGATTGCCGCAGTCCAATCGGAAAACGCGCCGCTGACGGGGCTGCCCAACTGGGTGATCGTGATTGCCAAAGTGCCTTCCTGCACCTGCCAGTCGGATTGGACGGCCTCCAGTTCGGCAGATGCATTATCACCGGTCGGATGTGCCGAGTAGGCTCCGTCGAACCACCCGATGCTAAGAGCAACAGCCCAGATCACGACTGCTGCTACGACGGGGGCAGGTGAGTGCCATTGCGTTGGTGGTTCCGGCAATTCCACCTGTCCGGGCAGCATGCGGCGCAATGTGCTGTCTTTGTCGATTACATGGTGCTTGAGCGCGCCAACGAAATGCAAAACCAGCGCACCCACCAGCACAAGCATCAGGACGAAGTGTAACCCGCCGCTTGCTTCGGCCAATGCGGGGGATTTCGGCACAAAAGGCAGGTTCTGCCCGAACGGCCAGAGGATCGGCGCAAACCCTTCGGTGGCCGCATGGTGAATCCAGCCTGTCAGAGGAACCAGAACCAGCGAGCCATACAACAGCCAGTGGACGGTTTCCGCAGCAAATGCCTCGGGCTTGTTTTCAGCATTGAGCAATCCTGGCTTGGGTTGGCTGATCGCCCACAAGATACGGGCAAGGGCCACGAAAAAGACCGTTACACCGATAGTCTTGTGCAGTGAAAACAGCTGCGCCGCCTGTTGCAGGTCTTCCGGTGTCGTTGGAATGGTCGGGTCTTCGATTGCGTGTGCCAGTTGGTTTGCAAACCACCCAATCGGAAGCGCCGTCAGAATGAGCAAGGCTGTCAGCCAGTGGAAGGTTTTCGAAACGCCTCCATAGCTTTGGGTGGTGTTGGCAAGGGGCATTGGTTTGCGACTCCGATCTGTTTGCTGTGGCCACCCTAAATGCAGCCGGGGCCGACACAATAGGCTTTGACGCACAGTTTACGTGTCAGGATGCAGAGCTTGTGCCGCTCGTTCACTCGGTTTACACCCCATCGCAACCTAACGTCATCCAAGAGGTTGTAATGACACGCGCGTTCGTTTTTCCGGGGCAGGGCGCCCAGACCATAGGTATGGGCAAGGCACTGGCCGAGGCCTACCCGGCTGCACAGGCTGTTTTCGAAGAGGTCGATGAAGCGCTTGGTGAAAAGCTGAGCGACCTGATCTGGGAAGGTGATATTGCCGACCTGACGCTGACGCAGAACGCACAGCCGGCGCTGATGGCAACCTCGATGGCCGCGATGCGCGCGTTGGAGGCCGAAGGTGTTGCGGTCACGGACGCTGCATTTGTAGCTGGGCATTCGCTGGGGGAATACTCAGCGCTTGCGGCAGCTGGTGCGCTGTCGATTGCGGATACGGCGCGTTTGTTGCGGACACGTGGTCAGGCGATGCAAAGCGCCGTTCCGGTTGGTGAAGGCGCAATGGCCGCAATTCTGGGGCTGGACCTTGAGGCGGTTCGTGCCGTCGCAGAAGAGGCTGCGCAGGGCGCGGTCTGTCAGGCCGCGAACGACAACGACCCTACACAGGTTGTTGTTTCGGGAGCGAAGGCGGCCGTGGAACGTGCTGCCGAGATTGCCAAGGAAAAAGGTGCCAAGCGCGCTGTGATGTTGCCCGTAAGCGCCCCGTTCCATTGTGCGTTGATGCAACCCGCCGCAGATGTGATGGCCGAGGCGCTGGCTGCAGTTGAAATCAAGGCCCCGGCAGTTCCGCTAATTGCGAACGTGCGCGCCGAGGCTGTTGGCGATCCGGACCTGATCCGTCAGTTGCTGGTCGAGCAGGTCACCAGTTCCGTGCGTTGGCGCGAGAGCGTGCAATACATGGCGGCGCAGGGCGTCACCGAGACTTGGGAGATCGGTGCAGGCAAGGCGCTTTCAGGGATGATCCGCAAGATCGACCGCGCGATTGCTGGCAAGGCTGTTGGTACGCCGGATGACGTGCAGAATGTGGTTAAGAGCGAATCATAAGAACAACGTGCGACGCAAGTTGCGCTGCAAAGGGAAGATCGAATGTTTGATTTGACAGGTAAGAATGCGTTGATCACCGGAGCGTCCGGCGGGATTGGCGGCGAGATTGCGCGCGTGCTGCACGGTGCGGGGGCCACGGTTGCGTTGTCGGGCACTCGTGTCGAACCGCTCGAGGCATTGGCCGCCGAACTGGTCGAGCGGGCGCATGTCCTGCCATGTAACCTGAGCGACGGCGAAGCTGTTTCCGCGCTGCCGAAGCAAGCTGCCGAGGCGATGGGGTCGGTTGATATTCTGGTCAACAACGCCGGGATTACCCGGGACAACCTGTTCATGCGTATGTCGGATGACGAATGGCAGAGCGTGATCGACGTGAACATGACCTCGACCGCCAAGCTGTGCAAAGGGGTCCTGCGGGGCATGATGAAAGCCCGTTGGGGTCGGATCATCAACATCTCGTCCGTGGTTGGCGCCACCGGCAACCCCGGTCAAGCGAACTATGCCGCATCCAAGGCGGGTATGGTCGGTATGACGAAGTCGTTGGCCTATGAAGTTGCCAGTCGTGGGATCACGGCTAACGCGGTTGCGCCCGGCTTCATCACCACAGCCATGACCGACAAGCTGACCGACGATCAGAAATCGGGCATTTTGGGGCAGGTTCCCGCCGGTCGCATGGGCGATGCGTCGGAAATTGCGGCGGCTGTACTGTATCTTGCCAGCCCCGAAGCCGGATATGTTACCGGAACCACCTTGCATGTTAACGGCGGTATGGCCATGTTGTGAGCGCGGACAGGGGCAGGTGCGAAAGCGTTTGCCTCGCGCGTTGTCTATGCTATAGGCGGCGCATAAATGCTGGGGTCGACCAAATGGTCGGCCTTCTACTTTCCCGGTCATCCGGGACCCAACCGCCCGCACCGGGCAAATCAAAGCCAGCCTGAGCGGGCAAGGGCAGAACCGGGCACTAGGCCCTGAAAACGGAATGAGGAATAGACATGAGCGACGTCGCAGATCGCGTTAAAAAGATCGTTGTTGAGCACCTGGGTGTTGAAGAAGACAAAGTGACCGAAAACGCGTCCTTCATCGACGATCTGGGCGCAGACAGCCTGGACACTGTTGAGCTGGTTATGGCCTTCGAAGAAGAGTTCGGCATCGAAATCCCCGATGACGCAGCCGAGACCATCCAGACATTTGGCGACGCCGTCAAATTCATCTCTGAAGCCTCCTAAGAGCTTCGACATTATTAAAAAGCGGCGCTTCCGGGCAACGGAGGCGCCGTTTTTTTTGTGCCGTGCCCAATTCTGGCTTGCAAGGTGCCGTATTCGTTCGCAACCTTTTACCCGAGGCACATAATTCAGAGCGGGAAGGGCATGATAAGATCCACCCCGATGATCAATACGGCCCGTTTGACGCTGAGCGGCATGCGGCCAGAGGATTTCAACCGGTTCGCCGAGATTTGGCGCAACCCATGCATCGTGCGACATATCGGCGGCAAGCCGCGGTCGCGCGGAGAGGCGTGGGATTCATTCCTTCGAAATGCCGGGCACTGGCAAATGGCCGGTTTCGGGCAGTGGGCCGTGGTTCAGCAGTCGAATCGGCAGATGATCGGGCAGGCGGGGTTCTTCTACGGTAACCGCTCGATCGGCGAAGATTTTGACAGTTTCCCCGAGGCAGGCTGGATTTTGGTCCCCGAGTCACAAGGGCAGGGCTTGGGGTTAGAGGCCGCGCAGGCCGCGCATGATTGGTTTGACCGGATCATGCCTGGGCCATTGGTTGCTATGGTGAATTCTGGGAATTCTGCCTCGAAAAAGCTGGCGAACAAGCTGGGGTATGCCCCGATGCGTGAATGCGCGTACAATGGCAGCGACGTTACGCTACTGCGCCGAAATGGTCCGCCGCCACGCCACTGACAATTTGAGACTTCCTGAATGCCGCAAACCGAACTTGGTTTGCCGATCCTGGTAAAACGGGCCGATCTTCCGCGTGTATGGTACTCTGGATTTGCAGAGCGATTGAGCGGAGGAGCAAGCTCATGAGGATTTACCCCACGATGGAATTGCAGAACGGCCGGTGTGTCACACTGGACAAGGGCCGTCTGGACGACGCGATGATCTGGCATGTGAATCCGGCGGACACGGCGCGTAGCTGGTCTGCGGCCGGTGCCACGTGGATGCACCTGACGGATTTCGATGCAATCGAAGGCCGCGACACCAACGCCGAATTGGTCGAGGAAATCATCCGCACGTCTGAGATGTCAGTGCAACTGGCCGGCGGTATGCGGACGCGAGAACAGGTCGAGTATTGGATCGACAAAGGCGCGGGACGGATCGTGATTGGCACGCTGGCGGCCTGGGACCCGAATCTGGTCAAGGAGCTGGCCAAGCTTTACCCGGACCAAATCGTTCTGGCTGTGGATGTCTGGCAAGGACAGGTCATGACCGAAGGCTGGCGCAGCCAGAGTGCGTTTACGCCGGAAGCATTTATTGAGGCGTTCGAAGGTACGCCCTTTGCGGCAATTCTGGTGACCGATATCGACAGCGACATCGAAGACGTCGACGCGCAGCTGGGTCTGATCTCGGGTCTGGCGCAACTTTCGCGCACACCGGTAATCGCCAGCGGTGTCGTTCGGACATCAGATGACATCTCGCGCCTGGCCTATGTGCACAACATCTCGGGCGCGTTGGTTGGACGGGCATTGTTCCGCAAGACGGTTGACTTAGCGGATGCGCTTGATGTGGCCGAACAGGCTCACGAGCCGGTCGCTGAGTTCCAGTAAGTTTATCCCACAAGATATTGCCCCGGCTCTTTCAAATCTGCGAAAGGGTCGGGGCAAATTGTTTCGGCACAACCCGCACCGACGGACGGCCCGGCGAAATGGCGCCGGGATGGAATGTGCCGTTGCTCTTGCCCCCGGACCCCGGGCCGGGGTATGAGCGGTTCTCAAATAGGAAGCAGGCAAGAGGCATTTCATGCGCAGAGTCGTTGTAACCGGTCTGGGATTGGTCACTCCTTTGGCCAGCGGGGTCGAGGAATCTTGGTCACGGTTGTTGGATGGGGAATCCGGCGCAGGCCCGATCACCCAGTTTGATGCCGTAGAGAGCGGTGTCACCACGACCTATGCCTGCGAAGTTCCGCGCGGCGATGGAACCGAAGGGACGTTTAACCCCGACGATTGGTTGCCGCCAAAAGAGCAACGCAAGATCGAAGACTTCATTCTGTATTCGATCGCAGCCGCCGACATGGCCTGCCAAGATGCCAACTGGCTGCCTGAGGATGAAGAAGACCGCCTGCGTACAGGCGTTCTGATCGGTTCCGGTATCGGCGGTTTGGGCTCTATTGCTGAAACGGCAAACCTGATCCGCGACAAAGGTCCGCGTCGTGTGTCGCCGTTCTTTATTCCCGGTGCGCTGATCAACCTGGCATCCGGTCAGGTGTCTATCCGCCACGGGTTCAAGGGGCCCAACCATTCGGTCGTGACAGCTTGTTCGACCGGTGCGCATGCCATTGGCGATGCCAGCCGCATCATTCGTGCAGGTGACGCTGACGTCATGGTTGCCGGTGGCGGTGAAGGCTGCATCTGCGAGATCGGTATCGCTGGTTTCAATGCGTGCAAGGCGCTGTCGACCAAGTACGCAGACGACCCAAAGAAAGCCAGTCGGCCGTATGACGTGGACCGTGATGGCTTTGTCATGGGTGAGGGCGCAGGCATCGTGGTTCTGGAAGAGTACGAGCACGCCAAGGCGCGCGGTGCAAAGATCTATGCCGAAGTGCTGGGCTATGGCATGTCCGGCGACGCTTATCACATCACCGCACCGTCCGAGGATGGTGATGGCGCTGAGCGTTCCATGAAAGCCGCATTGCGCAGCGCGGGCCTTGAGCCTTCGGATCTGGACTATATCAATGCGCATGGCACATCGACTATGGCGGATACGATCGAACTGGGCGCGGTAGAGCGCCTGTTGGGGGATCACGCCAGCAAGGCCACCATGACCTCAACCAAATCGGCCACTGGTCACCTTTTGGGTGCGGCTGGCGCGATTGAGGCGATCTTTTCGATCCTGGCGATCCGGGATCAAGTGGCTCCGCCGACGATCAATCTGGATAACCCCGCCGTTGAAACTCCGATCGATCTGGCGCCCAACGCCAAGCGTGAGCGTGAGATCAATGTGGCGTTGTCGAATTCGTTCGGCTTTGGCGGCACCAATGCCAGCGTGATCTTCGGAAAGGTCAGCTAAATGTTCCGGGCTCTTGCTTCGAATGCGCTGACCTTGCTGATCGTTGCCTTGTTCCTGATGGGCGGGCTGGTTGTGTGGGGGCAGTCGCAATACAAGGCCGAGGGTCCGCTAGAATCCGCCATGTGCCTGCAGGTCAGAAGCGGGTCGAATATGACCCGTGTCAGCCAAGAGCTTGAAGATGACGGAGCCATCAGCAGCGCCATGATCTTTCGCATGGCGGCGGACTACACGGATAAATCGCAGCAGCTGAAAGCCGGTAGCTTTCTGGTGCGCGAAGGCGCGTCGATGGAGCAGATCATCGACGAGATTACCAGCAGCGGGGCCAGCACCTGTGGGTCCGAGATTGAATACCGTATCGGTGTCACCCGCATCCAAACCCGGGTACGCGAGTTGGACCCGGCAACGCTGGAATTTGTCGAGATCGCATCGTTTGATGTGACCGACGAGGACATCCCTGCCGAATACGGTCAAAAGCGTGAAGAAGCCGACACCCGGTACCGTGTGTCTGTTGCTGAGGGCGTGACCTCTTGGCAGGTAGCGCAAGGCTTGCAGGCGATTGAACCGCTGACAGGTGAGATTGCCGAGATCCCGGCCGAAGGGATGTTGGCACCTGACAGCTATGATTTGGCACCGGGCGATGACCGGACGGCTGTTCTGCAGGCGATGCAAGACAAGCAACAATTGCGCATCAACGCAGTGTGGGAGAATCGCCAAGGCGACCTTCCTATCAGCAGCCCAGAGGAAATGCTGATCCTCGCGTCGATCATCGAAAAGGAAACCGGTGTTCCCAATGAACGCGGGCAGGTTGCGAGCGTCTTTGTGAACCGGCTTGAGCAGGGCATGAAGCTGCAGACAGACCCGACGGTCATCTATGGTGTCACCAAGGGTCAAGGCACGCTGGGGCGCGGGCTGCGTCGCAGTGAACTGCGCCGTGCAACACCTTGGAATACTTATGTGATAGACGGTTTGCCGCCAACACCGATTGCCAACCCGGGTTTGGCCAGCCTTGAGGCTGCTGTCGCGCCGGAAGAGACCAACTTTGTATTCTTTGTTGCGGATGGCACCGGGGGGCACGCGTTTGCGGAAACCTTGCAGGAGCACAATCGGAACGTCGCCAAGTGGCGAGAGATTGAGGCTGAAAGAAACAGTTCAAGCAACTAAGAAAAAAAGGCCGCGTCGAAAACGCGGCCTTTTCTTTTTTATGCAGCGGGACGTCCGCGTGGGCGACGACGTTTCGAAGACGCGGGCTTCGATGTCGAATTTGCCCCCTGCGGTCTACGCCCCCGGAAGCCTCCGCGATTGCGGGTTTTCTTGGGCTCGGAAAATTCTGGCATGGTGCCGCTGGCGACCGGAATTTCGATCTTCATCAGTTTCTGAATCTGGCGCAGCTGATCCACCTCGTCCGGTGAGCAGAAGGCGATAGCCTCACCTTCGCGACCAGCACGGGCTGTGCGCCCGATGCGGTGGACATAGTTGTCGGGCACTTCGGGCAGGTCATAGTTGATCACATAGGCAACACCGGGAATGTCGATGCCACGCGCGGCCACGTCGGTCGCGACCAATACGTTGATCTCTCCGGCCCGGAACGCCTTGATCGCGCGGTCGCGCTGTCCCTGGCTTTTGTTACCGTGAATCGAGGCCGCGTTGAATCCATCGGCCACAAGGCCTCTCATCAGTTTCTCGGCACCGTGTTTGGTACGGGAAAATACCAAGGTCAGAGCGTCCATGTCAGCGGACAGAATTTCGCGCAATTTCCGCGGTTTGCCGGCCCTGTCGACGAAATGCACAGACTGCGTGATCTTGTCCGCCGCTTTACCTGGAGGCGAGACCTGCACTCGCTGCGGGTTGGTCAGATAGGATTGGCTAAGCTCTTCCATCTGTTTTGGCATAGTGGCCGAGAACAGCATGGTTTGGCGCGGCGTGCCCAGCTTGGGTGCGATTTTGCGTAGGGCGTGGATAAAGCCCATGTCCAGCATCTGGTCGGCCTCGTCCAGTACAAGATGTCGCACCGAGCCAAGGTCAACAGCACCGCGTTCCATCAGGTCGATCAAACGCCCGGGTGTGGCGACCAGAATGTCGGTGCCGCGCGACAGGAACGAAATCTGTCTGCCGATCGACTGACCACCGACCACGGTGGCCACGCGCAGTTTGGTCTTGTCGGTCAGGTTGCGCAGGCTATCCGCGATCTGGTTGACCAGCTCGCGGGTTGGGGCAAGGATCAGCGCTTTGGCGGTTTTGGGCGCGGGTTTGCCGGGCTGCGCCAGCAAGTGGTCGATCAGCGGCAGGCCGAAGGCTAGCGTCTTACCGGTGCCGGTCTGCGCCAGGCCCAGGATGTCGTGACCGTTCAGCGCCAGCGGGATGGCCTGGTTCTGAATAGGGGTCGGTTGTGAGAAATTGGCACGTTTCAGTGCATCGTTGAGGGCTGGTGCAAGGCCCAGCATGTCGAAGTCGAACAAATAACTATCCTTTGTAACCCGCAAGGCAATAGCCGTGCGGACAAGAGGTGTCTGGCCACGCAGCGCGTGACCGGCAGGGTTTCCGCTAAACCTCGGGACGTGCAGGCGAACCCTGCGCCATCTGGCGTCGCGTCAAGAACCCTGCGTGAATGGGAACTAGGAGAAGTAGTGATGCGCTGTGGGGTCTGCTGCGACCGTCAATGCTCACGCGTCAGCGCTGTCTTAAGGTGGCACATGCTAGTTTTGTTAGCATTTGTCAAGCCATGAATTGCGAAGTGGGAACACGTACTTGCCGCGGCCGCCAGGGAACGGATTGTTCAAATAGAAGAACCTTGTCCAGCTGGGCTTTGAAAATCCCGAAGTGCTTCTTGGCTTTCATAACATCGGAAAATACCCGATCCTTAGGGGAGATGACTTTTTGTGTATGACCAAAAAAGGAATCCAGAAATGTGCGCTAAAATACTTGTAGCTACCACTCTGACCGTGGTTCTAGCCGCGTCTTCAGCAATCGCATGCTCTCGGATCGTCTATGAAACGGCAGACGGATCCTTCCTCACGGGGAGGACGCTTGACTGGTTCGAAGATACTTCAACAGACATTTGGGCCTTCCCGCGGGGCATGGACCGTGATGGTGGTGCCGGAGAGAATTCGGTCAAATGGACGTCCAAATACGGCTCTGTCGTGGCAACGATCTATGACGGGGCTACTGTTGACGGCATGAATGATGGCGGGCTGGTCGGCAATGCTCTCTATCTTGCCGAGGCGGATTACGGGACGGAAAATGCCGGAGACAAACCTCTTCTTTCTGTCGGAGGGTGGTTGCAGTATTTTCTGGACAACTTTGCAACAGTTGAAGAAGCCGTTGCAGCGATGGAGCAAGAGCCATTCGTGATCTTAGCGCCGATGTTGCCATGCGGACATGAGGCCGGAGGGCATATTGCGCTATCTGATGCGTCTGGTGACAGTGCAATATTCGAGTATCTCGATGGCGAGTTGGTTATTCACCATGGCCGCGAATTTACTGTCATGGCGAATTCTCCTACTTTTGACGAACAACTCGCTATCACCACTTATTGGGGTGAAGTTAATGGTCTTTCATTTTTGCCCGGAACCCATCGGTCTTCCGACCGATTTGCGCGGTTGAGCTGGAATCTGAATGCCGTTCCCTCGTTTGACGACAAAAACGATGCGACGGCGGCGGTGTTCTCTCTCGTGCGATCAATTTCCGTACCATTTGGTGTGACGGACCCAGAGCGCCCAAACATCGCATCAACAACCTGGCGTACGGTCGCTGATCATGAGCTGGGTCGGTACTACTATGAGAGCGTGTTCAGCCCTACATTGTTTTGGGTGGATATCGAGAACCTTGATCTCTCCGATGGGGCTTCTACCCTGAAATTGGAACTTGGCGAAAAGCCCATCCTTGCAGGCGAGGTTTCGGCCAGCTTTGAACCTTCCGAGCCATTTCTTTTTCTCGGCGATACGTAACGTTGTAGTCACGGGGCTCAACCACTGACGACCGTCTGCCACATAGTCCTATCAGTAAAGGTCTCTTAACTATCAGCGCACGCTACCCGTTGCGCCGTTGTTGCGCAACACATTGACTTTGCGGACTTTCTTGCGTATAAGTTGTGTCATGCTAGAAGAGGTGGACGACGGCCCTGGGGCGACCCGGTGGCCGTTTTTCGTTTCTCTCGTGCGGAGATCACTCACGCATGAGGTCACAGGCACACATGACTTTGATTACCCCGGAAGAGCGGATGTCCCAGACGGCTGATTTGTTGCAGTCGCTTGAGAGATCCATTCGCGATCTGCGCCAAGCAGCGGAAGAACTGCGCAAACAGATCGGTGCCGGGGAGGATGCAGATCTTGCTGGTTCAGCCAAGCAACTCGGGCAGTTAGAGGGGCTGATCCGAAGTTGTCAGAAAGTGGAGACAAGCTTTGTCGAACAACATCACAGACAAGCCGGAATTGCCCAAGGGGGGTATGCGCTCGACCTTGAGCGCGCTCGATTTGAGATTGGGTGCAGGCTGGCTCGCCTCCGCGCCTGCTGCGGTTCGGGACAGATTTCTGAGTGAGATCGGGGAGGGGGGGCTGTGCGCCCTCCCTTTCCTGTTCGAGTTCTGGGCACTGCCGCATCAGGTGCCGCCCGAGGGGGATTGGCGGTCCTGGGTGATCATGGGCGGGCGTGGGGCTGGTAAGACGCGGGCCGGGGCCGAATGGGTGCGACGGGTGGTCGAGGGGTCTTTGCCGCTGGATCGCGGCGAGGCGCGTCGTGTTGCATTGGTGGGTGAGACATTCGATCAGGTACGCGATGTGATGATCTTTGGCGATAGCGGGATATTGCAATGTTCGCCGCAGGATCGGCGACCTGTCTGGAAAGCCTCCGAACGGAAACTGATCTGGCCAAACGGAGCTGAGGCGCAGGCGTTTTCAGCGCATGATCCCGAAGGGTTGCGCGGGCCTCAGTTCGATGCAGCCTGGGTGGATGAGTTGGCCAAGTGGAAGAAGGCGGGCGAGACCTGGGATATGTTGCAATTTGCGTTGCGGTTGGGGGAGCGGCCCCGTGTCTGTGTCACGACCACGCCGCGCAATGTGCAGGTTTTGAAGGAATTGCTGGCATCTCCGTCCACCGTGCAGACCCATGCGCCGACCGAGGCGAACCGGGCCAATCTGGCGGATTCGTTTCTGGACGAAGTGCGCGCGCGTTATGCGGGTACGCGGCTGGGGCGGCAGGAGTTGGACGGCGTGCTGCTGTCGGATGCCGAGGGGGCGTTGTGGACCGGGGCGATGCTGGACGCGGCGCGAGTTGAGAATGTACCAGAGTTGGACCGTATTGTGGTCGCGCTGGACCCAGCGGTGACGGCGGGCTCGGATGCGGATGCCTGCGGGATCGTGGTGGTCGGCGCGCAAGTGCAAGGGCCGCCCGAGGACTGGCGGGCCTATGTACTGGCCGACCGGACGGTGCAGGGCGTTGGCCCGGCGGGCTGGGCGCAGGCGGCGATTGACGCGATGGATGAATTCAGGGCCGAAAGACTGGTGGCCGAGGTCAATCAGGGCGGGCAACTGGTGGAAGAGGTCGTGCGGCAGGTGGACCCTCTGGTGCCTTATCGCGCGGTGCGGGCCTCACGCGGGAAGGTCGCGCGTGCCGAGCCTGTTGCGGCATTGTACGAACAGGGGCGGGTGGCGCATGTCGCGGGGCTGGACGCGCTGGAGGAGCAGATGTGCCAGATGACCGCGCGGGGGTTCGAGGGGCAGGGCTCCCCCGACCGGGTCGACGCGCTGGTCTGGGCGCTGCATGAGTTGGTGGTGGGGCCTGCGGGGGCGTATCGGCGGCCTCGCGTGCGGACTTTGTAGATGCAATCAATGAATATGTTTTTCCTTTGTATTGCGATACATCACAGCTTGACGTTCTCATATGGATAGCCCAGCTTTTGCGTGACTATTATCTAAGGTTGCGCACTCGATGGGCGATGTAACTCACCTAGATCACTCTAGTTCGGTGTTTCGAATAATGCCGCCAACGACTAATGTATTGGGCCGAACTTTCCTTTTTCGATCTTCACAGTTAGGAACCGCTGTTTCAGTCCAGTATAAAGGCAATCATTATTTTATCACGGCCAACCATTTAGTTGATGACAGGCTAGAAAAACCGATTGCAATAAAGAGTCGATCTGGCTGGGAGTACCTCAGTTCTGCTGTTTTGCTAACTAAGTCAGTCGATCTTGATATCGCTGTATTCAGTAACCCTCTATACCCTGTCGATTTTCTTGATAAGCTGTCGCTTCCGCTAGATATGGATGGCCTTGTTTGCGGGCAGCACGTACACTTCCTAGGTTTCCCTCTGTCGCTTGAGGAATACGTTGACTTCTCGGGTTTGGAGGGGCGCCCTTTCCCATTTCAGAGAGGGGGCTATTGTATCAGCTATTACCGGAAACCGTATGATATTGGACGGGTTCAATACGATAGGTTTCTCTGGTGGACCGGTTGTTCATTATAGAGATGGCTTACATAGAGTTTGCGGTGTCGTTACTGGCTACAAGGAAGAAATCAGACCAGTCGAAATGCCAGATTCCGATTGGCAGTCAGAACTAGATGCCGTTTACAAGCAAAACACTGGAATCACCTACGCAACATGCGCCAGCTCGATTAGAAATCTAATAGACGAAATCGGTTAAGAGCCTGTAAGTGTTTCTCTTTCCATGAATGGTAAGCGCGATTTGCCGTTGCCCAACCTCCGCACGCTCCATTCCCGAGGCTTAAACCTCTTTCCCTCATAACTCTTTTCAACAAGCCGGGCAGAGCGGCGGCAGAAAGGAGCACAGATGGTATTCGATTTCTTGCGTCGTGGAACGGCCGGGGAAGCGCCCGAAGCAAAGGCGAGCGCGGCGGGGCCTGTGGTGGCGTGGCAGACGGGTGGGCGCGTGGCGTGGAGCCCCAGGGACGCGGTGTCGCTGACGCGGACGGGATTTTCGGGGAACCCGGTGGGGTTTCGCTCGGTCAAGTTGATTGCCGAGGCGGCGGCGGCACTGCCTCTGGTGCTGCAGGATCAGGCGCAGCGCTATGACGTGCATCCGATCATATCCCTGATGCGCCGTCCGAATGCGGCGCAGGGGCGGGCGGAATTGATGGAGGCTTTGTTTGGGCAGTTGTTGCTGTCGGGGAACGCCTATGTCGAGGCGGCACAGGCCGAAGATGGATTGCCGGTTGAACTGCACGTCCTGCGCTCGGACCGAATGAGCGTGGTGCCGGGGGCGGATGGATGGCCCAAGGCGTATGACTATACGGCGGGCGGCAAGACGCATCGTTTCCCGGCTGATGCGATCTGTCATATCAAGTCATTCCACCCCCAAGACGATCACTATGGGTTCTCGCCGATGCAGGCGGCAGCGATGGCGATTGATGTGCATAACAGCGCGTCGCGGTGGTCGAAATCATTGCTGGACAATGCTGCGCGGCCTTCGGGCGCGTTGGTGTGGAAAGGCGGCGATGGACATGGGGTGATGGCCGAGGATCAATTCCGCCGCTTGTCCGATGAGATTGAGCAAAACTATCGCGGGGCGCGCAATGCAGGCCGTCCGATGGTTCTGGAAGGGGGGCTCGATTGGAAGCCGATGGGTTTTTCACCCTCTGACATGGAGTTTCAAAAGACCAAGGAAGCCGCCGCCCGCGAGATCGCACTGGCCTTTGGGGTCCCGCCGATGTTGCTGGGAATTCAAGGCGACGCGACCTATTCGAACTATCAGGAGGCCAACCGGGCGTTTTACCGCCTGACCGTTCTGCCCTTGGTGACGCGGGTGGCGGCGGCGGTGTCGGAATGGTTGGCGGGCTTTACAGGCGAAGAACTGGTGTTGAAACCCGACCTGGATCAGGTGCCGGCGCTGTCGGCGGAGCGGGATGCGCAATGGGCGCGAGTCAACGGCGCCGAGTTCCTGACAGACGCTGAGAAACGCGTGATGCTGGGGCTACCGGAGCGTGCAGATGGCTGAGGGGTATCCGCCGTTTGATTGTGCGCCGGGCCTGCGCTTGGCTGCACATGAACGGGTGGCCGAGATTCAGCACGCGCATTTATGCAGGCGGCTGGATCAGATCGAAGAGATGATGGAGCGGCTGGAGAAACGGCTGTGGCTGACGGTCTATGGAGTCGTTGCGGTGATCCTGGCGCAAGCGTTTCAGTCAATTCTGGTGGTGTCGCCATGAATTCAGAGGCTTATGAGGAGGTGTTCATGGATTTAGAACACAAGTTTGCGCGGTTTAGCGATGGATTGTCGGTGACCGCGGACGCGGTGATCGAGGGCTATGCCAGCCTGTTTGGGCAGGTCGATCAAGGGAGCGATGTAGTGCAGAAAGGCGCATATCGCAGGTCGTTGGCTGGGCTAACGGCGGCAGGTCAGCGGGTCAAAATGCTGTGGCAGCACGACCCGGCGCAACCCATCGGTGTCTGGGACGACGTGCGCGAAGATGAACGCGGGCTTTGGGTCAAGGGACGTATGTTGGAAACCACGCAGAAAGGCCGTGAAGCTGCGGAATTGATCCGGGCCGGGGCCATTGACGGGCTGTCGATCGGCTATCGCATCAAACGGGCCATAAAAAATGAAAAGGGCCATCGGGTCCTGACCGAACTGGAGCTGTGGGAGGTGTCGCTTGTGACTTTTCCGATGCTGCCCAGTGCGCGGGTGGCGGCAAAGGGGACGATCCCGGACGCCGAGGACACCCTGCGCAATATTGCCGAGGTGTTTGATCACGCCCGGCAGGAGCTGGCGCGAACCTAGCGCGCCTCAAACCCACTCATACAAGGAAGTTCTGATGAGCAAGACCGAGACCCCGGCCTTGACCGGAGAGGGTGTGCCCCTGGTTCAGGAGGTGAAGCAGGCGATGATTGGCTTCGTGAGCGAATTCAAGGGCCTGAAGGCTGAAGTTAAAACCAAACTGCAACAGACAGAAGAGCGACTGACCATGCTGGATCGTAAATCAATCACCGCGGCGCGCCCGCATCTTGCGGCTTATATCGAGGACGGTGCGCCGCATCAGAAGGCTTTCGACGCCTATGTGCGATGCGGTGACGATGACGGCCTGCGCGGCCTTGATATGGAAGCCAAATCGCTGTCCAGCGCCGTTAACAGCGATGGCGGATATCTGGTCGACCCGCAGACTGCCGAGATGATCAAGTCGGTGCTGAAATCCACGGCCTCGATCCGTTCGATCGCTTCGGTGGTGAATGTCGAGGCAAACTCGTTCGACGTGTTGATCGACCACACCGACGTGGGCGCGGGCTGGGCGGATGAAAGTTCTGCTGCGACCGAGACGGCGACCCCGTCGATTGATCGCATCTCGATTGCCTTGCACGAGCTGAGCGCGCTGCCAAAGGCGTCGCAGCGCCTTTTGGATGACAGTGCGTTCGATGTCGAGGGATGGCTGGCTGGTCGTATCGCTGACAAATTTGCCCGCGCCGAAGCGGCGGCGTTCATCTCGGGCGATGGTGCGGACAAGCCAAATGGCATTCTGAACCATGCCAAGGTCGACAATGATGTTTGGACCTGGGGCAATCTGGGCTATGTCCCGACCGGCATTGACGGTGGTGTCGATGCGGACGCGATTGTCGATGTGGTTTATGCGCTGGGCGCGCAATACCGCGTCAATGGCACTTTCGTAATGAATTCGAAAACTGCTGGTGTGATCCGCAAGCTAAAGGACAGCGATGGCCGCTTCCTGTGGTCGGACGGTCTGGCTGCGGGTGAGCCTGCGCGCCTGATGGGCTATCCGGTTCTGATTGCCGAGGACATGCCGGATGCGGGCACCGACAGTTTCTCGATTGCCTTTGGTGACTTCCAGGCCGGCTACACTATTGCCGAGCGCCCTGATCTGCGCGTCTTGCGTGATCCGTTCAGCGCCAAGCCGCACGTTCTGTTCTATGCGACCAAGCGTGTCGGCGGCGACGTGAGCGACTTTGCCGCGATCAAGCTGGTGAAATTCGGCACCGCCTAAGCGGTGACGGATCCGGGGGGTCATTGGCCCCTCGGGCGCGGGCGCGGGCCGGGGTGAGATCCCCTGCGTTGTCTAGCTGCTCCCCTCCGTCCGAGCAACGTGGGGCGGTGCGTGCCCGTCATTTTCTTGAGTGAGGCCCCCGGAGGGGTCCGAGATTGCGGAGTGAATGGATGATGTTGATCGAAGAAACCGCCATCGCGGATGCGGCGCTGCCGGTGGATCAGTTTAAGGCGCATCTGCGGCTGGGCACAGGCTTTGCCGAAGACAGCGTTCAGGACGATGTGCTGAAAGGCTTTCTGCGCGCAGCCGTTGCGGCAATCGAAGCGCGTACTGGCAAGGTTCTGATCGAGCGCGATTTTTCCTGGAGTCTGAACGTTTGGCGAGACCAGTCGGGAGAGGTGCTGCCGGTGGCACCGGTCACCGAGGTCAAGAGTGTGACGCTGGCAGATGCAGACGATGCAGAGACGGTTGTCACCTCGGATAGATACCGGTTGGAAAAAGACGCGCAGCGTCCCCGGCTACGCTCCGTTGGGGCACTGATGCCGAAGATGACAAAGGGTGGTTCTGTCAGGATCGTCTTTGGCGCTGGGATGGCAATGGATTGGGGCGGGTTGCCCGCCGATCTGGGGCAGGCGGTGCTGTTGTTGGCCGCGCATTACTACGAATACCGCGATGAGACAGCGCTGGGTGCCGGGTGCATGCCGTTTGGTGTCACCAGCCTGATCCAGCGCTATCGCACAGTTCGGTTTGTTGCAGGGGTCGTGCAATGAAAGCGCCGCGGTTGAACAGAAAGCTGGAGTTGGAAGCGCCGGTGCGCGTGGCCAATGGATCAGGCGGATACACCGAAACCTGGGTACCGCTGGGCACGGTATGGGCCGAGGTGACCGCGCGCAGCGGGTCAGAGCGGCAGGTGGCTGGCGTCCCGGTATCGCGGGTCGGCTATCGCATCGTGGTCCGGGGCGCGCCCACAGGCTCCACCATGCGGCCATCGCCGGATCAGCGCTTTGCAGAGGGCGCACGTCGTTTTGTCATCCGCGCTGTCGCCGAGCGTGATCCGCGTGGCCAGTACCTGACCTGTTTCGCGGATGAGGAGGTGGCAGCATGAGCTATGGCGTTTCAGCAGCCCTGCAGGCGGCGGTGTTCAAGCAGATTTCAGAGGATACGCAGGTTAACAATTTGTCGGGTGGCGCGATCTATGACGCGGTGCCGGCCGGAGCAGTACCACAGACTTATGTGACGCTGGGACCGGAAGAGGTTCGTGATGTCTCTGACCGATCGGGTGGAGGTGCGGTGCACCGGTTCACGGTCTCGGTCGTATCCGAAGCCGCAGGGTTCGGGGCCGCCAAGACCCTGGCAGGAGCCGTGTGTGACGCGCTGGAGGGTGCCTTGCCCAGCCTTGATCGCGGGCGTCTGGTGGGCCTGTGGTTCGAGCGCGCATCAGCCCGGCGCACCGGGACCGGTGGAGCGATCCGCCAGATCGACCTGAAATTCCGCGCCCGCGTGGAAGATGACTAACCAATCAACGGAGAGAGCATATGGGTGCCCAGAACGGCAAGGACCTGTTGGTCAAAGTGGATATGAACGGCAGCGGTCTGTTTGAAACGATCGCGGGATTGCGCGCCACGCGTGTCAGCTTCAACGCGGAAAGCGTGGATGTCACCAGCCTGGAAAGTCAGGGAGGTTGGCGCGAACTTCTATCGGGTGCCGGGGTCAAATCGGCTTCCATATCCGGCTCGGGAGTGTTCAAGGACGCCGGGACTGATGAACGCGCGCGGCAATTGTTCTTTGACGGCGAAACACCGGATTTTCAGGTCATCATCCCGGATTTCGGCATTGTTGCCGGGCCGTTTCAGGTCACAGGTGTCGAATATGCGGGCTCGCACAACGGCGAGGCGACTTATGAGATGAGTTTGGCCAGCGCCGGCGCGCTGAGTTTTACGGCGCTGTAAATCGATGGCCAATCCGTGGACGGGCGAGGTGGCATTGACCATCGATGGAGAGCGGCGGGTGCTCAAGCTGACGCTGGGTGCTTTAGCGGAATTGGAACAAGAGCTGGGTGCCGGTTCACTGGTGGAACTCGTGCAACGGTTCGAAGGCGGAGCCTATTCCAGTGGTGACGTATTGGCCCTGATCGTGGCCGGGTTGCGCGGCGGTGGCGGCGATGTCAACCGCACCGATCTGCTGAGTGCGGAAATCGAGGGTGGCCCGATGGCAGCTGCGCGTGCGGCAGCCGAGTTGTTGGCGCGGGCCTTCATGGTGCCGGAACAGGCATGAATGGGTTCAATTGGCCTGCCCTGATGCGGGCCGCGCTTGTCGGTCTGCGTCTGACGCCGGATCAGTTCTGGCGACTGACCCCGGCCGAATTGCAACTGATGCTGGGGCAGGGCGCAGGGATCCCGGCGATGAACCGGGCTGGCCTGGATGCGTTGCTGAAGGCCTACCCGGACAAATTACAAGGAGAGCGTGATGACGGATCGTGACGGGTTTGACGACTTGCAGGAACGCGGCGATGCGCTGGGAGACTCGCTGGGTGACGCGGCATCTATGGCGGCTGCTTTTGACGGCCAGATGAAACGGATCAGCGCGGCGTTTGAGGAAACGGGCAAGGATGTCGCGACGCTGGAACGCGGCATGTCCAGCGGGTTGCGCAAAGCCTTCGATGGCGTAGTGCTAGATGGGATGAACCTGTCCGATGCGCTGGACGTTTTGAAGAACTCAATGATCCGCACGGCGTATTCGGCAGCGATCAAGCCGGTGACGGATCACTTTGGCGGGATGCTGGCCGGAACCGTTGGCGGTCTGGTGCAGGGGCTTTTGCCATTTGCCGACGGTGGCAGTTTTTCGCAAGGCCGGGTGATGCCTTTCGCCAATGGCGGCGTTGTCAGCGGCCCAACCACATTTCCCATGCGTGGCGGAACCGGGTTGATGGGGGAAGCCGGACCCGAAGCGATCATGCCTTTGGCGCGCGGGTCAGACGGTAAGCTTGGGGTGCGCACCTCGGGAGGTGGGCGTGCCGTCAATGTCGTGATGAACATCACCACCCCGGACGTTCAGGGGTTCCGTCGCAGTCAAAGCCAGATTGCGGCGCAGATGAGCCGCGCACTGGGGCGCGGCAATCGCAACAGGTAACTTGAGGGAGCAGGCCATGAATTTCCATGAGGTTAGATTTCCCGCCAGCTTGAGCTTTGGTTCGGTTGGCGGCCCCGAGCGGCGCACAGATATCGTGACACTGGCCAACGGGTTTGAAGAACGCAACACGCCCTGGGCCCATTCAAGACGACGCTATGATGCCGGGCTCGGGATGCGCTCGCTTGACGATATCGAAGCGCTGATTTCGTTCTTCGAGGCGCGGCAGGGGCAGATGTTCGGATTTCGGTGGAAGGATTGGTCTGACTTCAAGTCGGGCGCAGCAACGGCTGAGGTAGACAATGCCGATCAGGTCATTGCACGTGGCGACGGCAAGACGACCGAGTTCCAGTTGTTGAAAACCTACAACTCTGGCGGGTTCAAATACGTCCGTCCGATCCTCAAGCCAGTTCTAGGGACCGTCAAACTTGGCCTTGAGCAGGACGAAATGCGCGAAGGCGTGGATTTCGAGGTAGATCTGGCGCGGGGCCAGGTCACGTTTACGAACGCGCCACCGCAAGACGTCGAGATTACGGCAGGGTTCGAATTTGACGTGCCCGTTCGTTTTGACACCGACAAGATCCAGACCAGCGTGGCCAGCTTTCAGGCAGGCGACGTGCCCAACGTTCCGGTGGTCGAGGTGCGGGTCTGATGGGCGGTAATGCACAGGGGTTGCAGGAGCACCTGCAAAGCGGGATGACGACAACCTGTCGATGCTGGGCCATCACGCGCACGGATGGGCAGGTTTACGGCTTTACCGATCATGATATGGAGCTGCGCTTTGACGGGCTGGTCTTCAAGGCGAGCAGTGGTCTGACCGCGGCAGCGATCGAACAGGCGACAGGCCTTTCGATTGACAACTCCGAGGCGATGGGCGCGCTGTCTGATGCGGCAATCAGGGAAGAAGACATCGAAGCCGGGCGGTTTGACGGCGCTCAGGTACGGGCCTGGCTGGTGAACTGGGTGAACCCTGAACAAAGGGTATTACAGTTTCGTGGCTCGATCGGGGAAATGCGGCGCGGTGGCGGGGCGTTTCACGCTGAGTTGCGAGGGTTGACCGATCTGCTGAACCGGCCCTTGGGGCGGATTTACCAAAAGCCATGCACCGCAGTGCTGGGCGACGGCGCTTGCCGATTCAACGTGGCAACGCCCGGTTTTCAGGCAGAAGCGGAGATCGTCAGTCTGTCGTCGGGCAGTTTGCTTCAACTGAAAGGGGCGGACGCGCCGGATATGGCATGGTTCGAACGTGGTCGTTTGGATGTGATTTCCGGCACGGCCTCGGGTCTTTGGGCGTCGGTGAAACAGGATGAGCGTATTCCGGGGGGGCGCAATGTCACCTTATGGACGGGGATCAGTGGCGGGCTGACAGTCGGTGATCGTGTCCGGCTGACCGCCGGGTGCGATAAACGTATGGAGACCTGTCGAAGAAAGTTCAACAACCTCATCAATTTCCAAGGTTTTCCGGACTTACCAGGCGAGGATTGGGTGATGGCTGTTCCTAAGAAAGACAAACCGAATAAAGGGGGCAGCAGACGATGACAGTAGACCGGCAGGACATAGTTGCAGAAGCGCGCCGATGGCTAGGCACGCCGTATGTGCATCAGGCGTCCGTCAGGGGCGCGGGGGCGGATTGTTTGGGATTGCTACGCGGCATCTGGCGCGCGCTGTACGGAGCTGAGCCGGAGTCCGTGCCGAACTACAGCATGGACTGGTCAGAGCCACAGGGGGATGAACGCATGTGGGATGCGGCCCGCCGAAATTTGACATCAAAGCGGCCCTCGGAACTGGCAGTAGGCGACGTTTTGCTGTTCCGCATGCGTGATGGCGGCGTCGCCAAACATGTGGGTGTTGTCAGCGAAACCGGCGCGGTCCCTCGGTTCATTCACGCATATTCCGGGCACGGAGTTGTAGAAAACGCCCTGAGCGACCCTTGGCGTCGCCGGGTTGTCGCCTGTTTCGCATTCCCGCCGGAGGTCAAGTAAATGGCTACGATTGTACTTTCCGCAGCAGGCGCTGCCCTTGGTGGCTCGATCGGTGGCACTGTCGCGGGTCTTTCCACGGCAATCATTGGCCGGGCTGTCGGCGCGACTTTGGGGCGGGTAATCGACCAGCGGTTGATGAGTCAATCTGTGATGGGTGGCGGCAGCGAGGTTGTCGAAACCGGGCGTCTGGATCGTTTCCGCCTGACCGAAACCGGAGAGGGGGCTTCGGTCACTACCGTGTTCGGCCGTATGCGTGTTGGCGGGCAGATCATCTGGGCATCGGACTTTCTGGAAACCCGCAGCACCAGCACGACAACCCAATCCACGCGGGGTGGAAAAGGGTCTCGTCGGCCAAGCTCGGCCACAACAACCACGACCACGCATACCTACAGCTATTCGATCTCGCTGGCGATTGCCGTGGGCGCTGGGCAGATCTCCGACATCTCACGTATCTGGGCCGATGGTGAAGAGCTTGAGCGCGTCGGGCTGAATATGCGCCTGTACAAGGGCACCGACAATCAATTGCCTGACCCGTTGATCGAGGCGGTCGAGGGCACCGGACAGGTCCCTGCGTACCGGGGCACCGCATATGTGGTGATCGAGGACCTACAGCTTGCTGCATTCGGCAACCGGGTCCCGCAGTTTTCCTTTGAGGTTGTCCGACAGGAACAGCCGGGGCTGCCCGACACACTCGGTGCTGTATCCCAGATCGTGCGCGGCGTGGCGATGATCCCGGGTACGGGCGAATATTCTCTGGCCAGCAGGCAGGTGAATTATTCCAAAGGGCAGGGGCAAAGCTGGGCTGCGAACGTGCATTCGGCTTCGGGCGTTTCCGATCTGATCACCTCAACTCACGCGCTGAATGCTGAATTACCCGCCTGCGAAGCGGTGTCGCTTGTCGTGTCGTGGTTTGGCGACGATCTGCGGTGCGGTCAGTGCAAGGTGCAGCCAAAGGTCCTGCACAAAGAGTTTGATGGCGAGAACATGCCGTGGAGCGTATCAGGCGTATCCCGAGCTGCTGCACAGGTTGTTCAGATCGAAAATGATCGACCAGTATATGGGGCGACACCTGCGGATGCGTCGGTGGTCGAGGCGATCCGGCATCTGAACACATCCGGCAAGCGGGTGATGTTCTATCCCTTCATCTTGATGGACCAGTTGCGCGGCAATGGCCTGCCGGATCCGTGGTCTGATGCCACCGATCAACCGCACCTGCCTTGGCGAGGGCGGATCACGCTGAGCCAGGCACCAGGCCGCAACGGATCTCCGGATAAGACAGCCGGGGCTGACGCGCAGGTTGCGCAATTCTTTGGCCAGGCCCGCGCTGGTGACTTTGTCGTCGCCGATGGCACCGTCACCTATACCGGCCCGCAAGAATGGGGTTTGTTCCGCTTCATTTTGCACTATGCGGCGCTCTGCAAGGCAGCTGGCGGTGTGTCGTCGTTCTGCATCGCATCCGAGATGCGCGGCCTGACGCAAATCAGGGGCGCGACCGGGTTTCCTGCGGTGGCGCAGATGCAGATCCTCGCGGCTGAAGTGCGCAAAATCCTGGGGCCGGATACCAAAATCGGCTACGCGGCCGACTGGAGCGAGTATTTCGGTTACAAACCCGTCGATGCTGGCAGCGACCGGTACTTTCATCTGGATCCGCTTTGGGCCGATGACAATATCGACTTCGTTGGTATCGACAACTACATGCCCCTGTCTGACTGGCGGGACGGAGAAGATCACGCCGACGCCAAAGCGGGCGTAGATGCGATCTATGATCTGGACTACCTGCGCGGCAATGTTGAAGGTGGGGAAGGGTACGACTGGTACTACGCCTCGACCGAGGAATCCAAAGCGCAGATCCGGTCAGCGATCGAAGATCAGGCGCATGATGAGGCATGGATCTGGCGATACAAGGATATTCGCAACTGGTGGTCGCAACCGCATCACGAACGGATCGGAGGCGTGCGTCAAGCCAATCGGACCGCATGGGTGCCTCGGTCCAAGCCGATCTGGTTCACGGAACTGGGTTGTGCGGCCATCGACAAAGGCACCAATCAGCCGAACAAGTTTCTGGACCCGAAATCCTCGGAATCCAAGCTGCCGCGCTATTCCAACGGTCTGCGGGATGATTTCATTCAGGTGCAATATCTCAAGGCGATTTTGGGCTATTGGTCCGAGGCAAAAAACAACCCGGTTTCCAATACTTACGGCGGCCGCATGATTGATCTGTCCAATGCCTATCTCTGGGCTTGGGATGCGCGACCATATCCAACCTTCCCGAATCTGCAAAGCCAGTGGAGTGATGGTGAGAACTACGCGCGAGGGCATTGGTTGAACGGGCGGTCGGGGTCGCGCACGCTGGCATCGGTAGTGACCGAGATTTGTCACGGGGCTGGTGTGACCGACATCGACACGTCGCGCCTTTATGGTTTGGTGCGCGGCTATGCTATTGAACAGGTCTCGGACGCGCGATCAGCCTTGCAGCCGCTGATGCTGCGCTATGGTTTCGATGCAATCGAGAGGGATGGCGTATTGCGGTTCCAGATGCGCAATGGGCAACGCGCCATCACACTGAATCAGGAACATCTGGCGCTCAGCTCGGATATTGAGGCCGGTATCGAACATCGCCGCGAAGCTGAGGCTGAAATGACTGGCCGGGTGCGCTTGCGCTTTGTTCAATCGGATGGGGATCATGACATCATCGCGGAAGAGGCCGTTCTGCCCGACACGCGGACCCATTCGGTGTCTGTCAACGAGATGCCCCTGTCCATGACCCGTGCCGAAGGTCGTCAGACGGCGGAACGGTGGCTAAGCGAGGCGCGGGTGTCCCGCGAAACCGTGCGCTTTGCGCTGCCGCCTTCGTTGGGGCACATCGGCGCGGGGGATGTCGTCAGCCTGGGTGAGGGCGGGCAGGGTGCGCGTTTCAGGATCGATCGACTGGAGCAAGCCGAGATGCAATTGGCGGATGCCGTTCGGATCGAACCAGGAATGTACGCGCCGTCTGACCTGCCTGATGACATAGTCTCGACCAAGCCCTTCGTCGCCCCGGTTCCGGTTCTGCCGGTTTTCATGGATCTGCCGCTGATAACCGGCTCAGAGGTGCCGCATGCGCCTTTCCTGGCTGTGTCCGCCGACCCCTGGCCTGGCAGCGCCGCAGTGTATTCGGCCGTGAATGATGAGGATTATACCTTGCAAGAGGTTATCTCGGCACAGGCCGTCATCGGGTTTACTCAATCGCCTTTGCGGCGCGCCGGCGTAGGGGTTTGGGACGACGGTGCGCCGCTGCGCGTCAGGCTGGTCGATGGCTTGCTGGAATCGCGCCCGCGCGACGCTTTGTTGAATGGTGCCAATCTGGCCGCAATAGGGGACGGGACGCCCGGCAACTGGGAACTGTTCCAGTTCGCCAGCGCCGAACTTGTGGGTCAGGGGACCTACGCCCTTTCAGGGCGCCTGCGCGGGCAATTGGGGACGGACAGTGTCATGCCCGACACCTGGCCTGAAGGTTCAACTTTTGTCTTGCTGGATGAAAGAGTTTTCCAAACCGGGTTGCTGCGGTCTGAACGGCGCGTGGCGAAACATTATCGCATTGGGCCGGGAACACGTGCCTACGACGATCCTTCTTTCCTCCACCAGGTTCACGCCTTCGACGGCAACGGACTTCGGCCATATGCTCCGGTACATGTCAAATCGGCAAAAATCGGAGCGGGTGACGAAATTTCGTGGATCCGTCGAACCCGGCTGGACGGCGATGGCTGGGATGGATTTGACGTGCCGTTGGGGGAAGAGACTGAATCCTATCTGGTGAAAATCAGGATCAACGGGTCAGCAATACGCGAACAGGTTACGTCAGAGCCGCGCTGGACATACCCATCTACGATGAAAGCCGCCGATGGCGTAACCGGCACTTACGAGGTTGATGTGGCACAGATCTCAGCCAGCTACGGGCCGGGTCCCGCCGCACGTCTTCTGGTTGGGTAAGGCACGTATGCGTCCTGTTTTGCACGGCGATGTAAGTGCCGCGGCGCGGGTGTTGCTAAACGCGCCGCCTTCCGACCGGGAACGCCTGTGCACCAGAATGATCAACGAAGCTGAACTGGCCGACATCTATGTCGGCAATACAGGCCGGCTACACCCGCTGTTTGGTAATGGCTCATTGATGACAGTGGCCCGAACCCGGCCATTAGCCAACGAGCCAAGCTTTGACGATTTGCAATATTGCCAGTGTTTTGAGATGGTTCTGCGATGCCTGGTTCAATTCCGCGTTACCCGGATGCGCAGCTGACGCACTTGCTGGCCGCTGGATCAAGGTTCAGACGACCAACCGGAATCTCTTCGCCGCAATCCTCGCAATACCCGAATTCACCATCCTTGACCCGGGTCAGGGCCACTGACAATCGGCGTGTTTCGATATCCCGATTCGCTTGCTGAGCCTTGGCCATGGCCTGATTTTGCAGGGCGTCCATCCGGCTGAGCCGCCCGACTGCCTGTTGGTCCAGTTCAACAACTGCTTGTGCCTCGGTTCCAAGCGCAGAATGTGCGGCCAATTCGTCCAATCGCGCGCGGATACGGGCTTCGAAATCCTCCAACTGGGCTTCATTCATTTTCGTTGCCCTGCAGATCACGGGTTTGCGTTTGGTGATTTTACAACTAAATGGCATTCTAGGCGCAGCAAAGGATGAAAAGCCATGTTCGAAACGCGCAGCCACGTGACCCCCGTCGACCCTGTTTGGGATCGCATCACCGCCGAAGCTCAGTCGGCAGTTGAGATTGAGCCTTTGATGGGTGGGCTGGTTCACGCCTGTATCTTGCACCATCGCAGCCTGGAACGGGCGCTGTCCTACCGGATTGCGGCCAAGCTGTGCTCGAACGAAATGTCGATGATGGTACTGCGCGAGATCGTGGACGAAGCCTATGCCGACGACCCCGCACTGCTCGAAGCTGCGCGCGCGGATTTGATGGCCGTCTACGAACGCGACCCGGCCTGCCACCGCCTGTTGCAACCAATCCTTTACTTCAAAGGGTATCAGGCGATGCAAGCCTATCGCGTGGGGCACTGGTTGTGGCGCAAGGGGCGTTACGATCTGGCGTATTTCTTTCAGATGCGCTCGTCCGAGATTTTCGGGATTGATATCCACCCCGCGGCAAAGATCGGCAAAGGTATCATGATCGACCACGCGCATTCGATCGTGATTGGTGAAACGGCGATCGTTGGCGACAACGTCTCGATGTTGCATTCGGTGACCCTTGGCGGGACCGGCAAGGAAGAAGAACAGCGCCACCCCACGATTGGCGATGGGGTGCTGATCGGGGCAGGTGCCAAAGTTCTGGGCAATATCGTAGTTGGCCACTGCAGTCGTATTGCTGCAGGCTCGGTGGTGCTGCAGGAAGTGCCTGCTTGCAAAACCGTGGCTGGAATACCGGCCAAGATCGTCGGAGAGGCCGGGTGCGATCAACCCTCGATCTCGATGGATCACATGCTGGGCAAAGACCAGTAACTCAAGTCAGTTCAAGCGGTCGTTCTTTTTGATCGACCGCTTGCGCCGCCGTTCTTCACGCCGCTTTTTTCGTTCTTCTTTCCTTTTCGCGCGTTCAGCTTCACTTTTGGCCGTCTCGGCTGGATCAGAACTGAAGGCGGAATGTTCACCCGGATAGGTATTTGGCTTCGCCGCCGCAACCGTCGGCATACCAAACACAAGTGTTGTAACCAGCAAGAAGTTTACCGAATAGGTGGAAGTCATAGGTCGCCTGTGTCCGTGATTTTCATTCAGACAAGGTGGTTGACGGTAGTCGTCGGCGCAACACGCGCGGTGATCACAAGCTCTCACATGACGGTTGTGATCTGGTTGGGTCGCGCCGGTCTGGTATCGGCGCGACCCTGATTTTCCTTAGGCCAGCATGACCATCGGGTTTTCCAGGTTGTCCACAATGGCTTGCAGCAACTGGGCGCCAAGCGCACCGTCAATGACTCGATGATCGACAGACATTGTCACCGACATAACAGTAGCTACTGTCAGTTCACCGTCATCGCCGACAACCGGTTTTTTCAGCCCGGTTCCCACTGCCAAGATGCCTGCATGCGGCGGGTTCACGATGGCGTCGAAATTGTCGATACCGAACATGCCAAGGTTCGAGACCGCGAATGTGCCGCCCTGATATTCATGCGGTGCCAGCTTGCGTTCGCGGGCACGCCCGGCAAGGTCCTTCATCTCGGTCGACAATGCGGACAGCGATTTAGTGTCGGCGTCTTGCAGAACCGGAGTAAACAATCCGCCTTCGATGGCGACTGCGACAGCCACGTCCGAGGGCTTAAGCTGCAGAACCCGATCACCGGCCCAGACGGCGTTACATTCGGGAACCTGTTGCAGCGCGTTGGCGACAGCCTTGATGATGAAGTCGTTGACGCTCAACTTTACGCCGCGGCCTTCCAACTGCTTGTTCAGCTGGCTGCGGAACTTGAGCAACGCGTCCAGCTTGATATCGCGGCGCAGGTAGAAATGCGGGATCGTCTGCTTGGCCTCGGACAGGCGGGCAGCGATGGTCTTGCGCATCCCGTCAAGCTTGATCTCTTCGTAGTCGCGACCTTCGTACATCCGGGCAACAGCATCCGCGGACGGACCGGCCGGAGCTGCGGCGGCTGCCGGTGCAGCAGCGGCGGGTGCGGATGCGGCAGCCGGAGCCGGGGCAGTTGCAGTTGCGCCTTCGACATCTGCTTTCACGATCCGCCCATGTGGGCCAGAACCAGCGATCTGCGCCAGATCCAGACCTTTCTGGGCCGCGATACGGCGGGCCAGAGGAGATGCGAAGATCCGACCGCCATCCGCCTTGGCCGGAGCAGCCGAAGCAGGGGCGGGCGCCTCGGGTGCAGCTGGCGCGGCAGCCTCGTTGCTCGCGGAAGCAGCAGGAGCAGCCGCCGGCGCAGCGGCAATGTCATCCGCGCTTTCGCCGTCTTCCAGCAGCACCGCGATCGCGGTGTTTACTTTGACCCCTTCGGTGCCTTCGGGGATCAGGATCTTGCCGATTGTGCCTTCGTCGACGGCCTCGAATTCCATCGTGGCTTTGTCGGTTTCAATCTCCGCCAGCAGGTCGCCGGACGAGACGGTATCGCCTTCCTTGACCAGCCATTTGGCAAGGGTGCCTTCCTCCATGGTCGGCGACAGGGCGGGCATCAGAATTTCCGTGGGCATCTGTCTGTCGCTCCTTACCGGTAGGTCACTTGTTTGACGGCTGCGATCACTTCTTCGGTTGTGATCAGCGCCAGTTTTTCCAGATTTGCGGCATAAGGCATCGGAACATCCTTGCCGGTGCAGTTGATGACCGGCGCGTCGAGGTAATCGAACGCCTCTTGCATCACCACGGATGAGATGTAGCCGCCGACCGAGCCTTGCGGCCAGCCTTCTTCGACGGTCACCAGACGGTTGGTCTTCATCACCGAGTTGATGATCGCGCCTGTGTCCATTGGCCGGATAGTGCGCAGGTCGATCACCTCGGCACTGATACCGTCCTCGGCCAGCTTGTCGGCGGCCTCAAGCGCATATTGCATGCCGATGCCAAAGCTAACGATGGTCACGTCCGAACCTTCGCGCCAGATACGTGCCTTGCCCAGCGGGACGGTCAGATCATCCACCTGCGGCATGTCAAAAGAACGGCCGTAAAGGATTTCGTTTTCCAAGAACACAACCGGGTTCGGATCGCGGATCGCTGATTTCAACAGTCCTTTGGCGTCAGCCGCCGAATAAGGCATTACCACTTTCAGGCCAGGCACTTGCATATACCACGCAGCGTAATCCTGGCTGTGCTGCGCACCGACGCGAGCAGCGGCACCGTTGGGGCCACGGAATACGATGGGGCAACCCATCTGACCACCGGACATGTACAGCGTCTTGGCCGCCGAGTTGATGATCTGGTCAATCGCCTGCATGGCGAAGTTGAAGGTCATGAACTCGACAATCGGTTTCAGTCCGGCCATGGCGGATCCGACAGCGATGCCGGCAAACCCGTGTTCGGTAATCGGGGTGTCGATCACGCGCTTGCTGCCGAATTCGTCCAGCATGCCCTGGCTGATTTTGTAGGCGCCCTGATACTCGGCGACTTCTTCGCCCATCAGGTAAACGTCTTCGTCACCACGCATTTCTTCGGCCATCGCGTCGCGCAAAGCTTCACGCACGGTCTGCTGGACCATTGGTGCATCCGCCGGCCAGTCCGGGGAAAGATCCACCTTGGGTGCCGCAGGTGCGGTTGCAGCGGGGGCGGGGGCTTCTGCTGCCAGGGGGGCAGCCTCAGCCACCGCCGCGCCTGCGGGCGCAGCCGCTAGGATGGCCGAGGCGTCTTCGCCTTCTTCAACCAGCACTGCGATAGGGGTGTTCACTTTAACCCCCTCGGTGCCTTCGGCGATCAGGATCTTGCCGACGATGCCTTCATCGACGGCTTCGAACTCCATCGTCGCCTTGTCGGTTTCGATCTCGGCCATAATATCGCCGCTGGATACGGTGTCGCCTTCCTTGATCAGCCACTTGGCCAATGTGCCCTCTTCCATTGTGGGCGAAAGGGCGGGCATGAGAATTTCGGTTGCCATGTCTTAATCGTCCTCTCAGGCGTAAATGTCGGTCCAGAGCTCTTCGACGGAAGGCTCGGGGCTTTCTTTCGAGAATTCGGCGGCTTGATTGACGATCTCTTTGATCTCTTTGTCGATCGCCTTCAGATCATCCTCGGTCGCGTGTTTGCCGGTCAGCAGCAGTTCGCGCACATGTTCGATCGGGTCGCTTTGTTCGCGGACTTTCTGAACCTCTTCGCGGGTGCGGTACTTGGCCGGGTCGGACATCGAGTGGCCGCGGTAGCGGTAGGTTTTGATCTCAAGAATATAGGGGCCTTTGCCCGCACGGCAGTGCGCGACAGCCTTTTCCCCAGCGGCTTTGACAGCCAGTACATCCATGCCGTTGACGATCTCACCTGGGATGCCGAACGCTTCGCCGCGGTGGTAGATATCTTTGGTCGAGGTCGAGCGCGCCTGCGCCGTACCCATGGCGTATTGGTTGTTCTCGATCACGAACACCACCGGCAGATCCCAAAGGGCGGCCATGTTGAAGGTCTCATAGACCTGGCCCTGGTTCGCAGCGCCGTCACCGAAATAGGTGAAGGTCACGCGACCATTGCCCTTGTACTTGTCCGCAAAGGCCAGTCCCGCACCCAGCGGAACCTGTGCGCCAACGATGCCGTGACCACCATAGAAATGCTTCTCTTTCGAGAACATGTGCATCGAGCCGCCCTTACCTTTGGACAGACCACCGATGCGCCCGGTCAGCTCGGCCATCACGCCGCCTGGATCCATGCCGCAGGCCAACATATGGCCGTGGTCGCGGTATGAGGTAATACGCTTGTCACCTTCTTCGGTCGCAGCCTCAAGGCCGACAACAACGGCCTCTTGGCCGATGTAGAGGTGGCAGAAACCGCCAATCAGACCCATGCCATAGAGCTGACCGGCCTTTTCCTCGAATCGGCGGATCAGCAGCATTTCACGGTAGTATTCGGTAAGTTCTTCCGCAGAAACATTTGGTTTCTTTGTGGTTTTTCGCGCAGCCATTGTGGCGATCTCCCCCTCTCGGCAAGATAGTTTAGCGTTAAACTATCTCATAAAGCATTTGTTGCTTTCTGGCGAGGGGAAATGTGACGCAGCGTCCGGCAAGGCAGAATTCAGCGCGTGATCATGCGGTTAACCCGTGGGGTGGCATCCATTGGTGGGGGGGTCAGCGAATGACGATCTCATCCGAGCGGATCATGCCCAGCACGGACCGCGCCTGCTGATCCAGAAGATCCAGATCCAGGTAATTGTCTGACAGGCGGCGCGTCAGGTTTTCCATTTCCGTGATTTCGGCGTCAAGTTTGGCCAGGTCGCGCGACAGGGCGTCCCGTTCCGCTGCAATCTCGACCCGTCGGAACAGGCCATAGTCGCCCTGCACGGCGGCGAAGGTGAAATAAACACTCAGCGTGAAAGCCACCATGAAGAATACAACTGAGCCCAAACCGGGCCGATGGGAACGGGACACTCTGTTTACCGCCGTATGAAGTCTGCCTCAAAAACGTGCCCTTTTCGGACATCTGCCTGCACTATGTCACAGGTGATTCGGCTTGTGAATCCCTCGATTCGCAATTTTTGATGATCAGCAGAAAAAATATGTTCGCCTGATGAATTTGGCTGGGAAAAAAGCGGTTATCGCCAGGCTTCCAGCGCCTGGTTGCGTTGCAGGGTTTGTTCTTCCATGCAGGCCCAATAGAACATGGGGGCCGCGCTACCGTCGCTGTCCAGCTCGGGGTCACAGGTCACGTCACGGCGTTTCAGCCAAGCGCGTTGCTCGGTCAGCAGGGCTTGGCCATCACCGCGCGCGTCCGATGCGGGTTTGATCTCTGACCAAAGGCGGTTCAGCTCTTGATCTGCAATTTCCCATTTTTCTTTGGCGCAGAAATTGGCGTCAACCTGTGTTTGGCCATCGCAATGGGATTGCGCATATGTCGTGATGGGCAGCAGAGTGGTGGCAAGGACGGCAATAGCTTTCATGGCACATCTCCCGGTTTGACAGAGAGAGTACCATGAATGCCGATTGCCAGACAGACAGGGGTTACTGATCCAGTGCCGCGACGCCGGGAAGAATTTTGCCTTCCATCCATTCCAGGAACGCGCCACCGGCAGTCGAGATGTAAGAGAAATCCTTTGCGGCACCGGACGCATTCAGCGCAGCGACCGTGTCACCACCGCCTGCGACCGACACAAGCTGTCCGGACCGTGTCAGTTCGGCCGCCTTCAAGGCCGCTGCGTTGGTCGCGGCATCAAAGGGTTCAATCTCGAACGCGCCCAGCGGACCGTTCCAGATGAGCGTTTGGCTCTTCTCAAAAATCGCGGTGATTTCAGCAACAGTCTCGGGACCGGCGTCAAGGATCATGCCGTCTGCAGGGCATTGATCGGCTGGCAGGACCTGATTGGGGGCGTGGGCCTCGAACTTTTCAGCGACGACGACATCGCGAGGTAGGACGATCTGGCAGCCGGTCGTTTCGGCCTTGGCCAGGATCTCGGCCGCCGTGTCTTTCATCGCGGTTTCCGCCAGCGATTTGCCGACATTCACGCCTTGTGCGACAAGGAAGGTGTTCGCCATGCCCCCGCCGATGATCAGGTAATCCACCTTTTCGATCAGGTTGCCCAACAGGTCCAACTTGGTCGAAACCTTGGCACCGCCGACAACCGCAGTAACCGGGCGTTTAGGCGCGCCTAGCGCGGCTTCCAACGCGCTCAGCTCTTGCTGCATCAGGCGGCCCGCGCAGGCGGGCAACAACCGGGCCAGTGCTTCAGTCGAGCTGTGTGCGCGGTGTGCGGCCGAGAAGGCATCATTACAATAGACGTCGCCCATCTTTGCCATGCCGGCCGCCAGTTCCGGGCTGTTTTTGGTTTCCGCCGCGTGAAAGCGCGTGTTTTCCAGCAATAACACTTCGCCAGCGCTGAGGTTTGCTGCCGCTGTTTCCGCCTCGATCCCCACGCAGTCATCGCCAAACCGAACCTTGGTGCCAAAGGCTGCCTCCAATGTCGGAACAAGCTGCTTCAGCGACAGGTTTTGGCGACGTTCGCCGCCCGGACGCCCGAAATGCGCCAGCAGGATGGGCTTGCCGCCAGCGGCCAAGATGTCCTTCACGGTCGGCACGATGCGCTCGATACGGGTGGCGTCGGTCACCACGCCGTCGACTACCGGCACGTTGATATCCACGCGCACCAACACGCGTTTGCCGTTCAGGTCCATGTCGTCCAGTGTTTTCCAGCCCATCGCGCAATCCTCGACAAATATGAAAGTGACTTAGGCGGTTCTTTTCCTGCATTTTGCCGTCAGGTCAATGCGTCACTTGGCATTCCCGCGCCCTGCGCATAGGTATTTGCGCAAGATAAAACGACAGGAGGGCCTAATGGCCGAGATCAAGGATCCCGAAAACACAATCATCGTCGAACTCAAAGACGGCAATGTCGTCATCGAGCTGTTGCCGGATGTAGCGCCCCAGCACAGCGCTCGCATGAAAGAACTGGCGCGCAGTGGTGAGTATGACAACGTGGCCTTTCACCGTGTGATCGATGGTTTCATGGCGCAGACCGGCGATGTTCAGCACGGCGACATGGAAGACGGGTTCAACCTGCGTATGGCGGGTACCGGCGGGTCGTCTCTGCCCAACGTTCCGGCGGAATTCTCGAAGCTGCCGCATGACCGCGGCACGCTGGGCGCAGCCCGTTCGCAGAACCCGGATTCGGCCAACTCGCAGTTCTTCATCAACTTCAAGGACAACCACTTCCTGAACGGTCAGTACACCGTTTACGGTCGCGTCATCGACGGGATGGAGCATGTGGACGCCATCGTTCGTGGCGAGCCGCCGATGAGTCCTGACCGCATGATCAGCGTCAAGGTGGCAGCCGATGTATAAACTGGCCGCTGCTTTTGCCTTGTTGGCCAGCCCGGCGCTGGCCACGGGCCTTGAGGTCGAGATCAAAGGTGAGGGGGCCAATGGCACCGTCACTATCGACCTGTTCGATGATCTGGCCCCGAAACATGTCGAGCAAATCGCTGCCCTGGCCAATGAAGGGAAATACGATGGCGTGGTGTTTCACCGCGTGATCGACGGCTTCATGGCTCAGACCGGCGATGTTGAGCATGGCCGTCTGGGCGGCGACTTGCGTCGCGCTGGCACCGGTGGATCTGACCGTGCGGACCTTCCGGCCGAGTTTTCGGATTTCGAATTCGACCGGGGTGTTGTCGGCATGGCGCGGGCGCAAAACCCCAACAGTGCCAACTCGCAATTCTTCATCATGTTCGAGCCGGGCCCGTTCCTGAACGGCCAGTACACGGTTGTTGGTCAGGTGACCGGCGGCATGGACGTGGTAGATGCGATCAAACGCGGTGAGGGACAGAATGGCGCGGTGATCGGCCAGCCGGACGTGATGAAAAAAGTCACCGTTACCGAATGATCTTTGAACCCGGCGCTTACTCCAGCGCCGGGTTTCTCGTCATTGATCGATGAAGTTTCGGATCGCTTGCGTGTAAGTATCCGGATCCTGAAATGACGCAAAGTGACTGACGTCTTTCAAAATCAATAGTTCAGCGTCCGGGATCGCCTCGGCAATCGCCTGTGAGTGTTCGGTCAGAATTGCTTCGTCATGTTCGCTCTGCACGACCAGAGTGGGCACGGTTACGGATTGCAGCCCCTCAAGCCCTCCGGGCTTTTCCGTCGCCCACATGGCTGCGACACCGCCCAGAAACGCTTCGAACCCGTCCGGAGTGGGGGACATGGCGGCATAGTCCCCGGCCATCATCCCGACGTAAGTTCCAAAGACTTCGTTGGTTTCGACTGAAGGGTCAATCCCATCCAAAGTAACGTTGCCCGCATGGGCGAAATGGCTGGCAAGACGATCCGGCGCCGTGGTCGAGATCGTGTAGCCAATGTTGGCACCGTCAGACCATCCGACCAGATTTACTTGCTCAACATTCAGATGATCCAGCAGCGCCAGATAGTCCTGCGCCAACAGTTCGTAGCTGTAGGTGCTGCCGTCATTGGTTGAACGGCCGTGCCCCCGCGTATCCGCCACAATCACGCTGTGGTCACTGGCCAGATCAGCCACTTGCGCTGCCCAGATATCGCCATGCGCCAGACCGCCATGGATTAGCAGCACGGGCGTGCCCTCTGCCGATCCATAGGTGGCGTAATACATATCTATGCCATTCACGCTGGCGGTACCACTGGACGCGGCCTTGGGCATGGCAGGCGTTTCGGGGATTGTCAGCCAAGCATCCTGTGCCAGTCCCGCTGTCGCGGTCAACGTCATCGCAGTGACCATCAGTGTTCGAAGCATGTCTACCTCCCTGGTTTCGCGTCGTCTCGTCAGGGATGATAGCTTAGGAAGAGGAAAGCGGGGGAAATAATCCCCCGCTTGGCCTTTAGTCGTCTGTTGTCATCGCCTTCCAGATCAATGCGCCGATTGCGCCACCGATCAGGGGTGCAACCCAGAACAGCCAGAGCTGCCCAAGGGCAGGCGCGTCCGCGAACAAAGCAACCCCTGTGGACCGGGCCGGGTTGACCGATGTGTTGGTCACCGGGATCGAGATCAGGTGGATCAATGTCAAACCAAGCCCGATGGCGATGGGGCCGAACCCGGCAGGAGCGCCGCTGGAAGTGGCCCCCAGGATGATGATGATGAAGAACGCAGTCATGACGATCTCGATCACCAGAGCGGACATCATTGAATAGCCCTCGGGTGATGCCTCACCATAGCCGTTCGAGGCAAACCCACCCACGCCGTCAAAGCCGGGCGCGCCGCTGACGATTAGATACAAGACAGCAGCCGCAGCAATTGCGCCGATGACCTGGGCGATCCAATAAGGGATAAGGTCCTTCGCCGGAAACCGTCCCCCGATCATCAGCCCAAGGCTGACTGCAGGATTGAAATGGCCGCCCGAGATATGCCCGACGGCATAGGCCATCGTCAGAACGGTGAGGCCGAAGGCAAAGGAAACGCCCAGCCAACCGATGCCCACATCGGCGACCCCGGCGGCCAGAACGGCGCTGCCGCAACCGCCCAGAACCAACCAGAACGTACCGAAGAACTCGGCCATGAGTTTTGATGACATGAAAAATCCTCCTGAAAACACTAATTTAAGACTAATTCGAAAATGATGTTTTGTGAAATGTTTGGATAAGGGGAAATTTCACTGGCAGTGGTCAGGAGTGAGGCGGTGGGAGCCTAAGCACGCCTAACCCCAGGCAACCGGGTCCAGTTGGAACAGTTTGGCAAGTTGGTCATAGACCTCAGGGGCCTCAGATTTCAGGTCGCGGGGCTTTTCAAAGAACACCTCGACGGAAACGGCAAAGAATTCTTCATGGCCGGTTGCGCCATAGGCGTCGATTACCGTGCGCCGCCCGCTTTCGACGGCGCGGACAAGGGTGTCATAGGCAGTCAGAAAGACACGCTCCCACTCGGCAAAGCTTTGCCCGTCGCTCAGGATCGGAACGCCGTTGGTGCCACCGGACAGATCGTCTATCTGGTGGGCAAACTCATGCAGTACGACATTCTGCCCGTCATGGTCGTTCAGTGCGCCCAGCTTGCTGTGGGTCCAAGACAGGATAACCGGTCCACGGTCCCAGCTTTCCCCGGTGCGCACGATCTCTTTCTCGCTGACGACGTATCCTTCCTGTCGGCGCTGCCGAGACTTAAAAGCGTTCGGGTAGATCAGGATCGTGGTCAGGTGATCGTACCAGAGGTCGCTGTTTACAATAAGAAGACAGGCCTGCGCGGCGATGGCCAGTTCCATCTCTTCGGTCACGTCCAGCCCGTCGCAACCGAAGAAACGAACCTGATCCAGAAACAGATTCACCTTGCCGTCCAGTTTGACACGCAGGTCTAGGGGCAGGCGGCGGATCAACGGCACTTGCTGCTCGATGAGGATGCGTTGGTGGTCTGTCAGGGGTGTGGACAATAACTGTTGGCGCGCCCGGGACTTGGACCAGTAGCGATACAGTAGGAAACCGGCAATAAGCGCCAAGGCTGTGAAAAAGAACAACATAAAGGTCACTATAAGGACGCGCCGGGCGGTTGGAACCGGAAAACCCAATCGTCCCCGTCAAATGAAAAACGCCGCGGGTTTCCCCGCGGCGTTCGAAACTTGGAAAGTGGTCCGCGTTACTGCTTGACTTCGGCCGCCGGGTTGGCACCCGCCTTGCCGCCGCGGCCCGGGTTCAGAGGGTCGTCCTGACGCTGAACCGAACCTTCGAAATGCGCGCCGCTTTCGATCGCGATGGTCTTGTGGATGATGTCGCCTTCGACACGTGCGGACGAGGTCAGGCGTACCTTCAAACCACGGACACGGCCCACGATGCGGCCGTTGATCACGACGTCATCGGCGGTGACTTCGCCTTTGATGGTGGCAGTCTCACCGATTGTCAGCAGATGCGCACGGATGTCGCCTTCGACAGTGCCTTCGACCTGGATATCGCCCGAGGTCTTCAGGTTGCCCGTGATGTGCAGGTCCGAAGACAGAACCGATGCCGGTGGCTTGGGCTTGGGCGCGGTGCTGGCCTTGTTTTCTGCCGGTGCAGGGGCCGCCGGTGTCGCCGGTGCAGCGGGTTTTGCCGCCTCGGGTGCAGAGGACGAGGGCTCGTTGATTTTGCTCTTAGAAAACATTTCTCGCAGCCTTGATGTAAGTCATTGGGTTAACAGGTTTTCCGTTCACGCGAACTTCATAGTGCAGGTGCGTGCCGGTCGACCGTCCGGTGCTACCCATATCAGCAATATGATCCCCGCGCGAGACCCTTTGACCAACCTTCACGCGTATCTTCGTGTTATGGGCATAAAGTGTCTCAATTCCGAACGCGTGCTTGATTTTTACCAGCCGTCCAAACCCGGACTGCCAGCCGGTATGGGTGACCACACCGTCGGCGGTGGCAAAAATGTCGGTGCCATGGGCACCTGCGAAATCAGCGCCGTTATGCATGCGGCGACCACCTGTCTTGGGGTCTCGACGCGTCCCGTAACCGCTCGTGAATCGCACGACGGAATTGACGGGGCTTGCAAACGGCGCTTTCTCTGCAGCAATTCGGTACAGGTTCAACTGATCCATCTGTTGCAACAGAGTATTTGCGCGGATCTCGTCGGGGGTCAGTTCCTCACCGCGCGTGCTGAAAGAAATAGGGGTTAGGGGGCCGCCCATGCCGCTATAGCCGCGGCGGACTTCTTCGATGATGCGGTCGGTGGGCATGCCGGCCTGGCGGAACATCTTGTCCAGTGGTTCGACCGAGATCACCATCGCTTCTTCCAACTGGCGGAAGATCTCGTCGCTGCGTTCCTGCATCAGCCGGATTTCCAACTCAAGATCGTCACGCTGTTCCAGCGCGTCCTTGGCATTGGCGGCAATCTGGTCGCGTTCCTCGGCGGTGCGGGACAGCGCCTCGGTCATAAAGTTCATCTGCTCGGGGTTGGCAACGGCGGCCATGTACATGTCGCCTTCGCCCGCTTCCTGCTGAAGCGTAACCAGTTCTGTACGTGCTTCTTCGCGCTGTTTCATGGTAGCGCGCAGCGTGGTCTGGATAACCTCGATCCCGGTCTCAAGCTCGCGGCGGCGGTTTTCCGACGCCAGCAGTTCCGACTGCATGGCCGAAATCTGCTCGAGCGCTGCGTTGAACCGGTCCTGTGCCGCCAAAGCCTCCTGCGCTCGGACGTCCCGTTCCGTGGACATGATGTTCAGTCGTTCCTGATAGGTCGCCTGATCACGCTTTGCCTGTTCCCGGAAGTTTCCCGACCCGATGCTGTCCATCAACAGTATCGCAGTCGCGACAGCTGTCCATCCCACGAACAAGGCGACACCAGCAACGGCTATGACCTGCGTTTCCGAGCTTAGCCGAATAAACCGCGTATCATTGTCGGATTTCAGAAAGACACGGCGTTCGGGAAAATGCCGCTCGAACAATGAATGTAATTTGATTGCCAGACGTGTTCTCACGCGTCCTACCTCTCCATCCCCTAAAGATCGGGACCGGTCGTGAGTGATAGCCGTCCCTTGGGCGAAGTGCATAGAGCGAGAGGGGGCTTTGGGCAAGTTTGTTAGCTTATCGACCTTGCGTTACCGGTTTTTGCCGCCGATTCTAGGCGAGAAATTGCCGATAACGTCAACTTGTGCCCGTTATTGCGCCTGTCCCGGCAATGGCAAATCCTCCGTCAGAGGCCAATAGAAATCCGGCGGCAGCCCGGCCTCGGCCCGTTTTTCTTCGTTAAACGGGGGCTTCAGGACGCCATGGAAATACTGGCGCACCAATTGGTGAAATACATCCTTGGGATCTGCGTTTTCACGCCCACACAGGAAATGGAACCATTTTGAACCATAAGCCACGTGGGCCACTTCTTCGGCATAGATGACCTCGAGCGCGGCAATTGCCTGCTCGGCTTTGGCCTTGCGGAATATGTCGATCATGCCGGGTGTCACGTCCAACCCACGCGCCTCGAGCACCATGGGGACAACCGCCAGTCGCCCCATCAAATCTTCGGTAGTGTCTTCGGCCGCGCGCCACATTCCCGCATGCGCGGGCAGAGCGCCATAGTGGCTGCCCTTGCTTTCCAGACAATCGCAGACCATTTCGAAATGCCGCGATTCCTCTTCGGCGCATTTGACCCAGTCATCGTAGAACCCGATGGGCATCGGCACGTGGCCAAATCGCGCGATGATGTCCCAGTGTAGGTCGACGGCGTTCAGCTCGATATGCGCAACTGCGTGAAGCAGGGCGATACGCCCGGCCTCGGTTCCGGGCTTGCGCTTTGGAACCTCACGCGGCGATAGCAGCTCAGGCTTTTCCGGGCGGGCAGGGTTCAGCGGCGGAGTTGCGGTTCCCACCTCAATCTCAGGCGCGTCGCCCTTGCGCGATGCGAACCAGGCGGCGGCATAGCGCTTGGACAGGGCAGTCTTTTCCCGACCATTCGCTGTTGTCAGGACTTCGGTCGCCATCTGAGTCAGTGTTTTGGACACCGCGTTGTCTCCGTTGGTTGAGATGGACGGCTCATAGACCGGATGACGACCGTGGTCGAGAGGATTACAGGCTGCGCACAGCCTCTAGCACCTCGTCCACATGGCCGGGGACTTTGACTTTGCGCCAGACCTTGGCGATCTTGCCCTCGCCATCGATCAGAAAGGTCGAGCGTTGAATTCCCATGGATTTCTTGCCGTACATGTTCTTTTCAACCCAGACGCCATAGTCCTCGCAGACCGAAGACCCTTCATCCGACAAAAGCGGAGTCGTCAGGCTGTGTTTGGCAACAAACTTGTCGTGCTTGGCAACACTATCCCGCGAGATGCCAAAAACTTGAGCCCCCGCATCACCAAAGGCCTGAAGTTGTTCCGAGAAACCGATGGATTCCTTGGTGCAGCCCGGCGTATCATCGCGGGGGTAGAAAAACAGAACGACGGCACCGCCGCGCAGGTCCGATAGGGTCACTTCGCCGCCGCCGTCGCGGGGTAATGTGAAATCAGGGGCGATGTCTGTTACGTCGGGCATTGGAAACTCCGCTAAAGGATTTTAAGTGCTGCCCGGCATAATAGGGCGACGCGAGCGGGTTGAAAGACTTGGATAAAAAATTGGCTCAGCACGAAGACGCAAGTGGCGACCGGCCCGAGACGCCTGTCCGCCGCCGGTCACGCCGTCGTATCGCCGCGCTCTGGAGCATCGGAACCTTGTTTTTAATGTGCCTGCTGGTCGGAGCGGGCTGGTTCTTTTTGATCGGAAAACAGCTGCACGCGCCGGAATGGGTCACACAGAAAGTAGAAGCGCGTCTGGAACGCAGCCTTGGCGGTCTTAAATTCACCTTTGGGGACGCCAGCTTTATCGTAAACGAAAAGTGGCGCCCGCGTATCCGATTGACGGATGTGACCATCAGCGATGCGGCGGGGCGTCAGATCGTTCAGATTTCGGATTTGCGGACACGCCTGTCGATGCGTGAATTGCTGCGCGGCAAGATCAGACCGCGGCGGATCACTATGCTGGGTGCGCAGATTGCTTTGACCCGTGGTGAGGACGGTGCGCTGTCGCTGACAGTGGGGTCGGGCAGTGCCCCGGTGCAAAAGGCCCCGACGCTGGCACAGCTTATCGAGGAATCGGATGATGTGTTCCTGTCCCCGTTTCTGTCAGGTTTGCGGGCGGTCGATCTGGAATCGTTGACGCTGGACTATCAGGATCTGCGGCTGGGGCGGGCCTGGGTGTTTGACGGCGGGCATATCTCGATCATCCGGGACGGGAATGAAATGCGGCTGGCGACCGGGTTTTCGGTTCTGACCGGGCGCGACTACGCCAGCACGATCGAGGCGAACTATACCAGCGTGCTTGGTACCCCTCAGGCGAGTTTTGGGGTTTCGATCACCGATTTACCCTCGGAAGACATTGCCACCCAAAGCGTTGCACTGGCGTGGTTGCAGGTGCTCAATGCTCCGATTTCCGGCGCGTT
The DNA here is from genome assembly GCF_059611225.1 of Ruegeria sp. CDSA246. NCBI lineage: Bacteria > Pseudomonadati > Pseudomonadota > Alphaproteobacteria > Rhodobacterales > Roseobacteraceae > Ruegeria > Ruegeria sp. CDSA246. The sequence continues at coordinate 198,385 of NZ_JBXWPD010000005.1, forward strand.
ACGGGGCAGTGTAGATGGGCAGGCCGCGCTGGGGCCGCTTTTTGCGACGTTGAATCTGGGCGAGGGTGTCCTGCAGCCCAGACCTGAGACGCGCCCGATCGGGTTCGAATCCGCGCGCGCCTATTTCACCTATGACCCCGCGCGTCATGTTCTGGAATTCAACGAGGCCTCGGTCGTGTCCGACGTGGGGGCCGTGCAGGCCGAAGGCAAAGCCTATTTGAACGGGGTCGAAAACGGTGTTCTTGAAAGCCTGACGTCACAGCTGACCCTGAACAGTATCGATATCTACCCCGGTGGTCTGTTCCCGGAATCGCTGGAAACGGCGCGGGCGGATGTGGATTTTCAACTCAAGCTTGCGCCGTTCGAGCTGCAGCTGGGGCAGTTGACGATCACGGATGCCCTGCACGAATTGCACGCAACGGGCAGGTTGATCGGCCAGCCCGACGGTTGGGATGCCGCGTTTGATGCGCAACTGGACAAGATGGGGTCTGAGAACCTGTTGCGATACTGGCCCGAAAGACTGGCGCCGAACCCGCGGAAATGGGTGTCGGAAAACCTGTTCGAAGGTCAGTTTTCAGATGTGGAGTTTTCACTACGCTTGCATCCGGGCAGTAAGCCGGACCTCTATTTGGGCCTTGGGTTCGATGAGGCCAAGATCAGGTTTGCCAAGACCTTGCCGCTGATCCAGGACGGGCGGGGCCGGCTTAGCCTGCTGAAAGATCGCTTTACCGTCACGGCTGAAAAAGGGGTTGTCATCGCCGATCAGGGTGGCGCGGTGGATGCCTCGGGAACCTCGTTCATCATCCCGGATACAACTGCCAAGGGCGGAACGCCTGCGATTGCTCGGATCGAGGCGCGCGGCAGCGTCGAGGCCGCCTTGTCGCTGCTGGACCGACCACCACTAAGCCTGATGTCTAAAGCCAACTTGCCGGTCGATCTGGCGGCTGGTGACGTAAGCTTGTCAGGCACTTTGTCATTGCCGCTGAAAAAGGGGCTGAAGTTTCACGACACAGAATTCCACTACACCGGTGAAATCGACAATGTGCAAAGCGACAAACTTGTGCCTGACTATTCCGTCAGCGCTGATCTTTTGAACCTGTCCGGCAATCAGACCGAGGTGAAGATCGACGGCTACGGCTTATTCGGCCAAGTGCCGATGCAGGTCGCGTGGCGTCAGCCCATTGGCGGGGATGGGCCGCAACGCAGCGAACTGACGGGCCAGATCGAACTGTCGCCTTTGTTGATGAGCGAACTGAAGGTGCCGCTGCCGCCGGGCATGCTGACTGGAAAAGGCACAGCGGATATCACCGTTGGAATCGGCGCGGATGAACCCGTCACACTCTCTGCGACCTCGGACCTCGCCGGGGTCGGAATGGCAATTCCTGAACTTGGCTGGCGCAAAGGGACGGGGGCGACCGGAAAGATGACACTGGACGCCACGCTGGGTGAAAAGCCCAAAGTGGATGATCTGACGCTTGATGTCGCGGGGCTGCGCACTAAAGCCTCGATCTTCTTCCGGGACGGGGGTGCCTTTGACCGGATACGGTTCAGTTCGTTTGATCTGGGCAACTGGCTGGCGGTGCCGGCCGAACTGATCAACACCGGCGGACCTGTCCCCAATATCGTCGTTCAGGGCGGTGTCATGAATCTGGGTCGCGCAACCTTCGGCGAGGGCGGTGGCGGAGGAGGGTCAGGCCCCGGTCCAAGGATCGATGTTCTGTTGGACCGCCTGCAGGTGACCGAAGACATTGCACTGACCGGGTTCCGGGGCGCGTTTCAAACCACAGGCGGGGTGAACGGCACCTTTACGGCCAATGTTAACGGCGGCACGGCGGTCAGCGGTCAGATGAGCCCGCGCGACAGCGGTAGCGCCGTGAACATAAAGTCGAAGGACGCAGGGGCCGTCCTGCGGTCAGCTGGTGTTATCACCCAGGCGCGTGGCGGCAGTTTGGATCTGCAACTGGAACCGGTCAGCGCGCCGGGGAATTATGATGTGATCCTCAAAATACTAAACACACGCATTACCGATGCACCGGCAATGGCCGCACTGTTAGACGCGATCAGTCTTGTTGGACTTTTGGACGAGATGACCGGGCAGGGGATTTTTTTCTCGACTATCGATAGCCGCATGCGGATCACTCCGACCGAAATCAAAGTCCTCAGTGGAAGCGCCGTTGGCCCGTCCATCGGCTTGTCCTTTGACGGCACGATCGACACGGTTGCGGGCATGCTAAACCTGCGTGGCGCAATTTCTCCGATCTATCTGGTGAACGCGATCGGAAGTGTGTTTACGAAAAAAGGCGAGGGGGTCATCGGGTTCAACTACAGCCTGACCGGGCCGCTTACGAAGCCAAAAGTTTCCGTAAACCCGCTGTCTGGCCTTGCGCCACTGTTCCTACGAAATTTACTGCGCGCACCGGCCCCGACTGTATCAGATGGCCCCAATGCGCTGCCGAGAAAGCCGGATGAACCCAAAAAGACCTTTGGTTCTCCGCCCCGGGACAATTGACCCGGATGGGCTGTTGCTGATTCCGATGCGGAATTGTATGGCGCGGCTATGAAACTCAGCGATTTTGACTTCCATCTGCCCGAAGACCGGATTGCCACACGTCCCGCCAGCCCGCGCTCATCCGCGCGCCTGTTGGTGGCCGAAGGTGACGTGATCTCGGATGCGCATGTTTTTGATCTAACCGACTGGTTGCAGCCGGGTGACAGATTGGTGCTAAACGACACGCGCGTCATCCCCGCGCGCCTGAACGGACGGCGCCATCGCAACAGTGCACAAGGACCGGTGTCTGCCGCAATCGAGGCGACTTTGCTGGACCCGCAGGCTGATGGCACATGGGCGGCCCTGATCAAACCGCTGAAGAAAGTGAAGCTGGGCGAAGACATTCAGTTCTCGGATCAGCTGAGCGCCACGCTGGAGCGGGTTGAGGACGGGCAAGCCTATCTGCGGTTCAATCTGTCAGGCGACGATTTTGATGCTGCGCTGGAACAGGCTGGGGCAATGCCTCTGCCGCCCTACATCGCGGCCAAGCGGCCAGCGGATGAGCAGGACAAGACGGATTACCAGACAATCTGGGCCCGCAATTCCGGTGCGGTTGCCGCCCCAACGGCGTCGCTGCATTTTGATGAGGCGTTGATGCAGGCGCTGGGCGCGCGCGGCGTCGCAGTCACCCATGTCACGCTGCATGTGGGCGCGGGCACATTTCTGCCGGTCAAAGTCGAGGACGTGACGACCCACAAGATGCACGCCGAATGGGGCAGTGTCAGCGCCGTCGCCGCGCAAGAAATCCGCGAGACCAAAGCCGAAGGGGGCAGGGTCATCCCGGTGGGCACCACCGCGCTGCGTCTGATCGAAAGCGCCAGCCGGTCGGGGCAGATCGAACCATGGGAAGGCGAAACGGATATTTTCATCTATCCTGGTTTCGAATTTCATGTGACCGACGCGTTGATGACCAATTTCCACCTGCCGAAATCCACCTTGTTGATGCTGGTTTCGGCCCTGATGGGGCTGGAACGCATGCGGCAGGTGTACGCGCATGCGATTGAACAGAAATACCGGTTCTTCTCTTACGGGGATGCGTCGCTTTTGATCCCGTAAGGGACGCGTTGTCGGGATCGAATCTTTTCAATGTCGTAGACAAGCATGACCAAAGCCGTTTTTGATTGCAAAACGGTGTCACAGTCTAGCTCGGAATTTTTCGGAGGCCCCAATGATTCAGGTCCTTTCCAGCGCATGGGCGCTATTGCTTGGTATGGGCCTGTTGATGGTCGGAAACGGTCTTCAGGGGACAATTCTGGGTGTCCGGGGCGAGATTGAGGGGTTTTCGACGCTTCAGATGTCATTCGTGATGTCGGCCTATTTCGTCGGTTTCCTGGGTGGATCACGCCTTGCACCCGAAATGATCCGACGTGTCGGACATGTGCGAGTCTTCGCGGCGCTGGCATCGTTCATTTCTGCCGTGATGATCATGTATCCGTTGATGACCGACCCGGTTATCTGGATTCTGGGTCGTGTCGTGATCGGGTTCTGTTTCTCCGGAGTGTACGTCACTGCGGAAAGCTGGCTCAACAATGCTGCCAGCAACGAAAATCGCGGCCAGGCACTGTCTCTTTACATGATCTTCCAGATGACAGGCATCATCAGCGCACAAGGATTGGTTCTGTTGGGCGACCCGGCCGGGTTCGATACCTTTGTAATCGCCTCCATTCTGGTTTCGGTCTCTTTTGCGCCTATTCTCTTGTCGATCTCACCGACTCCTGCGTTTGACACAACCAAACCGATGACTTTGCGCGAATTGTTCGGATATTCGCCATTGGGCTGTGTTGGCATGTTTCTTCTGGGTGGCGTTTTCTCTGCACAGTTCGGGATGGCGTCGGTATACGGTGCCCGCGCGGGCCTGACACTGGTTGAGATTTCGACTTTTATTGCCGCATTCTATATCGGTGCCCTGGTCTTGCAGTATCCATTGGGATGGATGTCCGACCGCATGGATCGCCGTTTCCTAATCATGCTTGTTGCAGGGGTCGGCAGCTGCGCGGCAGTTGTGGGCTTGGTGTTCGGGGTGACGTTTCCGATCCTGCTGGGCGCGGCCTTTGTGATCGGCGGTATGTCGAACCCGCTTTACTCATTGCTGATCGCGCACGCGAATGACTTTCTGGAACACGAAGACATGGCCGCAGCGTCAGGGGGTCTCTTGTTTATCAACGGCATGGGGGCCATCGCGGGCCCGTTGATCACCGGTTGGCTCATGGGGGATGCGGTCTTTGGTCCTCCGGGCTTTTTCCTTTTCATCGCTATCCTGCTGGTCGTTATGGCCGGCTATGCGCTCTACCGTATGACCCAGCGCGCGGCGATCCCGGTCGACGAAACGGGCACCATGTCGCCGCTCTATCCAACGGCGTCTCCGGTTGTGATGGAATTGGCGCAGGAAGTGGCCATCGAGGCCGCAGAAGCCGAGCAGGAAACGCAAGATGTTGCCTAGAACACGAATTTATGTCGCAAGTGTTGCAATAATTTACTGTTACAATTCTGTAAAACACACTTAAATGAATTTAAGTCCCTTGGGGGGGAAACACGACGGAGTTAAGGGCATGGCAAGTCCTGAAGATGTACTGAGTTTTTGGTTAGATGAGGTTGGTCCCAAGGGTTGGTATCTGCAGGATGACGCATTGGATGCAGAAATCCGCGACAGGTTCCTGACCACATGGGAGGCTGCGAATGAAGGCAAGTTCTCTCTTTGGCTGACCTATCCCAGCGGTGCATTGGCGTACATCATCCTGATGGATCAGTTCCCACGCAACATGTTCCGAGGAAGCGCTGAGGCCTTCGCCTCAGACCGTGCAGCGTTGTCAGCAGCGAAATGCGCGGTGGACAAAGGGTGGGATATGAAGATCGACGAACCGGCCCGCCAGTTCTTCTATCTTCCATTGATGCATTCGGAAAACCTGTGTGACCAGGAACGCTGTGTGCGCCTGATGTGTCAAAACATGACCGATGGCGACGACGGCAATCTGTTGCACGCAAGGGCACATCGCGAAGTGATCCGCAAGTTCGGTCGGTTCCCATACCGCAACGACGCTCTCTCGCGGCCCATGACCGAGCACGAGGCCGCCTATGTCGACATGGGCGGATATGGCGCGACTGTGCGCGAGCTGCAGACAGCCGGCTAGGACGCCGGCACGCAGCCTCGGATTGCAATGATCCGGTCGGCAACAATGTCGGCCGAATTTTCAATTGCAGTGTTGATTAACTGGTCCGGGGCCTCGGTCAACTCGGCTATTCTCGCCTGCGCAGCTTGCAGGTTATTCTCCAAACCATTTAGCTTTTCCAAAGCCTCAGACAGTTTTCGGGCGGTCGCGCTGTCGGCTGCCGTTCCGCTAAGCTGAAGGGATGACAGGTCGCTGCGTAATGCCGTCAGTTCACCGCGTATCCCTTGTACGTCTTCCTTCAGCGGCGCTACGATCTGGACCTTCTCAGCAAACTTGACGGTAATGTCGTCAACTGTAGAAGCCAGCTTCCATCCCAGAAACAGGCATAGTGCAATCAGGATAAGCGTCGCATTCAACAGTGCAAGCAACAGATCTTTAAGCGTTTTGGCCATGGTAAGCCTTTCGAATGACTTGGGTTTCACAAAGTCCGGGCAGGTCAGGTGCGTATCTTCTAGCCATAGGTTCGCGCGCGGTATAGGCTGAAACTTGCGCATTCCGCGCCGGTTTACCCTGCGTCCGTTTTGTCGCGGGAGCAATATGTTGATGCGTTCTTAAAATTAGTTTAATGGTAAACTAATTTCTGAATCGACCTGCGCCGAGAGGGAAACATGGCAGCACAATCTTTTGATCTGATCGTAATTGGCGCCGGTCCCGGTGGCTATGTGGCCGCTATCCGTGCCGCGCAACTGGGCCTGAAAACCGCCGTGGTCGAACGCGAGCATTTGGGCGGTATCTGCCTGAACTGGGGCTGTATCCCGACCAAGGCGCTGCTGCGAACGTCCGAAGTGTTCCATCTGATGGAGCGGGCCAAGGATTTTGGCCTGAGCGCAGACAAGATTGGTTTTGATCTGGATGCGGTCGTCAAGCGTTCGCGCGGCGTTGCGGCGCAGCTGTCGGGTGGCATTGGCCATCTGTTGAAAAAGAACAAAGTGACCGTTTTCATGGGTGCGGCCACGATCCCTGCTAAAGGCAAGGTCACCGTTAAAACCGACAAGGGCACCGAGGAACTGACCGCCAAGAACATCGTTCTGGCCACCGGTGCACGGGCGCGCGAACTGCCCGGATTGGAAGCGGATGGCGATCTGGTCTGGACCTACAAGCACGCGCTCCAGCCGCCGCGGATGCCAAAAAAATTGTTGGTGATCGGGTCCGGCGCAATTGGGATCGAATTCGCCAGCTTCTATAATACCTTGGGCGCAGACACGACCGTGGTCGAGGTTATGGACCGGGTCCTGCCGGTCGAGGACGCAGAAATCAGCGCGTTGGCTAAGAAGGCCTTTACGAAACAAGGCATGACCGTCATGGAAAAGGCGATGGTCAAGCAACTGGACCGCGCCAAGGGTAAGGTCACCGCGCATATTGAGGTTAAGGGCAAGGTCGAAATGCACGACTTCGACACCGTGATCTCGGCCGTGGGGATTGTTGGGAACGTTGAAAACCTTGGGCTCGAGGCCTTGGGCGTTAAGATTGACCGCACCCATGTCGTCACGGATGAATTCTGCCGCACAGGTGTTGATGGCCTTTATGCCATCGGTGATATCGCAGGCGCGCCCTGGCTGGCGCACAAAGCCAGCCATGAAGGTGTCATGGTTGCAGAATTGATTGCCGGTAAACACGCTCATGCAGTGAAACCCGAAAGCATCGCCGGCTGCACCTACTGTCAGCCTCAGGTCGCATCGGTGGGGTACACCGAAGCCAAGGCGAAAGAGCTTGGCTATGACATCAAGGTTGGCAAGTTTCCGTTCATCGGCAACGGCAAAGCCATTGCGTTAGGTGAGCCCGAAGGCCTGATCAAAACGATTTTCGACGCCAAGACAGGTGAACTACTGGGCGCACACATGATCGGTGCGGAAGTTACCGAGTTGATTCAGGGCTACGTAGTGGGACGGCAATTGGAGACCACCGAGGAGGACCTGATGAACACTGTCTTCCCACACCCGACTCTGTCGGAAATGATGCACGAAAGCGTGTTGGATGCCTACGGGCGTGTGATTCACATGTAAGGATGGGGGCTCTGTCCCCGCCGACCGGGCCGGGCGTCTCCCCTGAGAATATTTTAGCCAGATGAAGTAAGGATCCTTCCTTCATCTGGCTTTTTAATTTCCCGGAGCGCGAGGCAGAGCCTCGCAAGTATTTTATTTATTCAATGCATCCAGAATGCGCGCCCACGAGCGAATACCCTTGTGGAAACTTTTCACGTCATATTTTTCGTTCGGTGAGTGGATGGCGTCATCGTCATTGGCATAGCCAACCAGCATCGAGTCCAATCCAAGAACCGAATTGAAATAGCCAACCACCGGGATCGAGCCGCCCATGCCGGTAAAGACAGCTTCCCGGTCCCATTCATCCGACAATGCGCCGCGCGCGGCTTCGAATTCCGGCCGGTCGAGGTTCATGACCGACGCAGGCGAACCTTCAAGGTCGTTGTCCCAGACGACTTTCGCGTCCGGCGACAGGCGATCTTCGACATGTTTACGGACCTTGTCGCGCAGGGCATCGGGGTCCATGTCGCCGACCAGCCGGCAGGTGATCTTGCAATGTGCTTCGGACGGGATCACGGTTTTTGATCCCGCGCCATTGTAGCCACCCCACAAACCGTTCACTTCCAGTGTTGGACGCGCCCACTGCTGTTCCAATGTGGAATAGCCCTTTTCACCATGGGGTTGCGAATAGCCAACCGAGTTCAGGTATTCCGCCTCATCAAAACCGCAGTTTTCCCATTGGCGCAGCTGCTCGGCGGGCACTTCGTGTACACCTTCGTAAAATCCGTCAACGGCCACGCGACCGGTTTCGTCATCGTAGAACGAGGCGACGATCTTCGACATCTCACGCAGCGGATTCAAGCCCGGGCCGCCATAGTGGCCGGAATGCAGATCGATGCGTGGGCCGATGATAGTGAACTCATCCTTGAGCATGCCGCGCAATTGCGAGGCGATGGAGGGCACGCCACGCGAGACCATCGAGGTGTCGCAAACCAGCGCAAGATCGGCTTTCAATTCGTCTTTGTTGGCTTCGAGGAACGGCACCAACGAGGGTGAGCCGGATTCTTCTTCGCCTTCGAAGAAGAACGTGATGCGGCAGGGTAGGGTGCCGTGGATCGCCTTCCATGCGCGGCAGGCCTCAACAAAGGTCATCAACTGGCCTTTGTCATCCGACGAGCCGCGGCCGCGGATGACCTGACCGTTGTCAGTATCTTCCAGCGCTGGGTCGAACGGGTCACGGTTCCAAAGCTCCAGTGGATCAACAGGTTGCACGTCGTAGTGGCCATAAAACAAAACATGCGGGCCGTCGCTGCCCTCGCCCACATGGCCAACGACCATCGGGTGGCCCGGCGTTTCGCGCTTTTCGGCCGTAATGCCGATGCTTTGCAGGTCTGTGACCAGCCAGTCGGCGGCCTGATCAACCTGCTCTTTGTAGGCTGGGTCGGTCGAAATCGATGGGATGCGCAGAAATTCCATCAAACGGTCGATGGACGTGGACAGATCGGTGTCGATCCTGCTCAGAACAGCGTCTAGTGACATGAGCCTCTCCTGAATGGCGTGAACTGGTGCGGAACCTATCAGCACCGGCGGTGCCGTCCAGTGCGTATCGACGGGATTTGGGGTATACTATCGGAAACGGGACATGTGACTTTGGAACGCCTGCGTCGTTTCCTCGCGTCTGATGGCCGTAACTTTACTTGTCCCGTGGCAAGATCAGGGATAATTGATGCAAATCAATGTCGCGACTCCGACAATGCCGCTACTCAAGGCATTCAAGGGGAAGCAAACCGCAGAGACAGAATGTATGGTCATCTGGGGGAGTAACGGGTTCGGCAACCAGCAGGTCAATGCCGGGCACAGAAGGAGAAACCGGTGGACTATACTGCTCAGCTCGATTCAGCGATTGCCAGGCTGCATGACGAAGGTCGTTACCGGACCTTTATTGATATCGAACGCCAGAACGGTCATTTCCCGCATGCTGTACGGACGCGTCCGGACGGCTCGCAGCAGAATATCACGGTGTGGTGTGGAAACGACTATCTGGGTATGGGCCAGAACCCGGTTGTTCTGAATGCTATGCATGATGCCGTTGATGCTGCCGGTGCAGGTTCCGGCGGAACGCGCAACATTTCGGGCACCACTGTCTATCACAAGCAACTTGAAGCTGAGTTGGCGGATTTGCACGGTAAAGAAGCGGCGTTGCTGTTCACCAGCGCGTACATCGCCAATGACGCGACGCTCAGCACGTTGCCCAAGCTGTTCCCGGGCCTGATCATTTATTCTGACGCGCTGAACCATGCCTCGATGATTGAAGGCGTGCGCCGCAATGGCGGCGACAAGCGAATCTTCCGTCACAACGACGTCGCGCATCTGCGCGAGCTGCTTGAGGCCGACGATCCTGCGACACCCAAACTGATCGCTTTCGAGTCGGTATATTCGATGGACGGCGATTTCGGCCCGATCGAAGAGATCTGCGACCTGGCAGATGAATTTGGCGCGCTGACCTATATCGACGAGGTGCACGCGGTCGGCATGTACGGTCCCTGTGGTGGAGGCGTGACCGAACGTGATCGCTTGGCGCATCGCATCGACATCATCAACGGAACATTGGCCAAGGCTTATGGCGTGATGGGGGGCTATATCGCCGCCAGTGAGAAAATGTGTGACGCTGTGCGTTCTTACGCGCCGGGTTTCATCTTCACGACATCGTTGCCGCCGGCCGTTGCCGCAGGTGCTGCCGCATCTGTCGCCTATCTGAAGGGTGCGTCGGAATTGCGCGAGCAGCACCAGACTCAGGCCAAGGTGCTCAAGCTGCGACTGAAAGGGATGGGTCTGCCGCTGATTGATCACGGCAGCCACATTGTACCGGTGATCGTTGGCAATCCGGTGCACACCAAGATCCTTAGCGATAAGCTGTTGGATGACCATGGAATCTACGTCCAGCCCATCAACTTCCCGACCGTGCCGCGTGGTACGGAACGCCTGCGTTTTACCCCGTCACCGGTCCACGGACCGGGTGAAATGAACCGACTGATCCATGCGATGGACGAACTTTGGTCACATTGTGCGCTAAATCGCGCCGAACTTGCAGGATAACCTCACGCCAAAGTGTGCAATGCATTTGTCGCGTGTTAAGCTTACGCTAACAAAAGAGACGCACGAATCGTTAGGTAGGCGATTCGCCGTTGGCGTGTAACACGCGTAAGGCAGAATGGGGCAGCAGGAATGATTGGGCGCAGATCACAGCGCGATTCCGAACAAGACACGGACGTCCGGCCAAAGGGCTTTGACGACTATGAGGTGCGGCTTGGCGACAGGATGCGCGGCGAACGCGCGACGATGGGCAAGTCTCTTCTGGATGTTCAGCGCGAACTGCGGATCAAGGCCAACTACATCGCTGCCATTGAAGACGCTGATCCTGATGCGTTTGACACACCCGGCTTCATCGCCGGGTATGTGCGTTCTTATGCGCGCTATCTGGGCATGAACCCGGATGATACTTTTGCCACCTTCTGCGCCGAGAGCGGCTTCGAAGTTGCCCATGGTATGTCAGCCGAGGCTTCGGTTGTGCGCAAACCATCCGGCGGGTTGCCCGCGCGGGGTCCGATGGGGCGCGATCCGTTCATCTCGCCGAATACACCTTACATCCCAGGCAGGGAATCTCTGGTCAGCCAGATCGAACCCCGTGCCATTGGCTCGTCTCTGGTTCTGCTGGCGGTAATTGGCGGCATTGGCTACGGCGGCTGGGCCGTCTTGAACAAAATCCAGCAGGTACAAGTAAGCCCGGTTGAACAAGCCCCGGTGGTTCTGTCCGATCTCGACCCGTTGGATGCAGCCCGCGCTCCGGTAGAAGTTGCCGAAGCCGCAGATGCCACCGCACCGACCCCTGAGGCGCTGGATCGTCTTTATCGCCCACAGGCGCTGGATGTTCCGGTTCTTGTGGCACGTGACGCTCCGATTGCTACGCTGGACCCGCGTACCGTGGGTACGTTCCGTCCACCAGAGGCACCACGGATTGAAGTGGCCGAGGTGCACACAGTTGAACGCCTCGCATTGCCGCAGGTAGTCGAGCAGGTTGATACCGCGCTCAAAATTGTTGCCGTTGCACCATCTTGGATGCGTATTCGCGCCGCAGATGGGAGCGTCCTATTCGAAGGTACGCTAGGCACAGTCGAGCAGGGCAACACATTCGAGATACCTCTGACCGAAGAACCGCCGCAGCTGCGCGCAGGGGCTTCGGGGTCCGTTTATTTCTCGATGAACGGTGAGCATTTCGGGCCTGTTGGCGCGCCGGGCACAGTGACCAAAGGTGTTCTGCTGTCCAAAGACGCGGTTGCCGAACGCTATGAGGTTGCCGATCTGGAAGCCGAACAGAATAGCGCCCTCAAACAATTGGTGGCCGAACTTCAGGCGGAAGTACCTGAAACGCCTGCTGAGTGATCTGGCCATTGCGGTGGCCGGGTAGGCGGACTATTTAAAGACGCAACTCAGGCAGCTCTGGACCCGTCCTCATGTCCCTTAATCATGTCCGCCCGTGGCGAAACATTTATCGCCGCAAATCCCGCCAGATCATGGTCGGGAATGTTCCGGTCGGGGGCGACGCGCCCATTGCTGTTCAGACCATGACCAACACGCTGACAACAGACGTTGCTGGGACCGTTGCGCAGGTTCAAGCCGCCGCCGAAGCGGGCGCTGATATTGTGCGCGTGTCCGTCCCAGATGAGGCGTCATCGAAGGCGTTGAAAGAGATTGTGCGCGAAAGCCCGGTTCCCATCGTGGCCGACATCCACTTTCACTACCGTCGGGGCATCGAAGCTGCCGAAGCGGGGGCTGCATGTCTGCGCATCAATCCAGGCAATATCGGCGATGAAAAGCGTGTGAAGGAAGTCATCAACGCCGCGCGCGACCACAATTGCTCGATCCGGATCGGGGTAAACGCGGGCAGTCTGGAAAAGCACCTGCTTGAGAAATATGGCGAACCATGTCCCGAGGCGATGGTCGAAAGCGGGTTGGAGCATATTCGCATCCTGCAGGACAACGACTTTCACGAATTCAAGATCAGCGTGAAGGCCAGCGACGTCTTTCTGTCCGCAGCGGCCTATCAGGGCATTGCCGAGGCCACGGATGCGCCGATCCACTTAGGCATCACCGAGGCGGGCGGGCTGGTGTCTGGCACCATCAAATCGGCCATCGGGCTGGGTAATCTGCTGTGGATGGGTATTGGCGACACGATCCGTGTCAGCCTGTCCGCTGACCCGGTCGAAGAAGTAAAGGTGGGCTTCGAGATTCTGAAATCCCTGGGCCTGCGCCATCGCGGCGTGAACATCATCTCGTGCCCCTCCTGCGCGCGGCAGGGCTTCGACGTGATTAAAACGGTCGAGGCGCTGGAACAGCGTTTGGAACACATCAAAACGCCGATGAGCCTTTCGATCATCGGTTGCGTGGTGAACGGGCCGGGTGAGGCGTTAATGACCGATGTAGGCTTCACCGGCGGCGGGGCCGGATCCGGTATGGTTTATCTGGCAGGCAAGGCCAGCCACAAGATGTCGAACGACCAGATGATCGATCACATCGTCGAAGAGGTCGAGAAGAAGGCGGCGGAACTGGACGCCGTGGCTGAGGCGGCGGAATAGTTGATGTCACTGACCCTTGGGTCACTTCAGGCGGCGGGCATTTGTTGCGTTGCGCAGTGAATACCGCCACCAAATTCGCCTAAAATATCGACGTTCAGTGCCACAACTTCGCGCCCCGGGTAATGTCGGGACAGGGCGTCGCGCGCGATGGTGTCGGTTTCTTTGTCACCGAATTGGGCCATGATGACCGCGCCATTGCAAACATAGTAGTTTGCATAGGACGCCACGAACTCTGGATCTTTGACCCGCCTTCTGACTGGTTCCGGAATAACCTCTACTTGTAAACCTTCCGCAACCAATCGGTCATGCGTGTCCAATGCCGCAAGGTGGAAGGGGTCCTGAAAATCAGGTTCGTCTGGAAGGTTGACCAGAACACGACCCGGTCCGGTAAGGCGTGCCAGACTGTCGATATGGTAGTCGGTAATGTCTTCGCCCCAAACACCCTCGGACCAAATCATGCGGTTTGCTCCGTAGGCGGCCAAAAGTTTGGCTTCGATCTCGTTACGGGACTGGCCAGGGTTGCGATTGCCATTCACCCATGAGCTTTCATGCGCAATGAGCAGGCCGTGCCCGTCTTGCTCAACACCTCCACCTTCACCGTTCAGGCCGGACGGAAGGAGCGGCAGGCCCAGTCGTTCAGCAACGCGACCAGCGACACGAGCGTCCTGTTTGTGTGCTTGCTTCTCACCCCAGCCATTGAACTGGATTTTGCGGATCGCCATGTCACCGCCGTCTGAGATCAAAAAGATCGGTCCGGAATCCCGGCACCAAAGGTCTTCGGTTGGGACGTCCCACAATTCAACTTCCGTTGAAAGTTTTTCACGCGCTGCCGAATGCTGTTCGGCGGCAGCCAGCATCGTCACCGGTTCAAATGGCGATATCGCATTGGCAATATCGGCGATTGTTTGCTGCACCAGATCACGCAAGTGGGCATCTGGATACACATTGCGGCTTACTGGCCACTGCATGAAAGTGCGTTGGTGTCGTGTTTCTTCCGCGGGAACAAAATAGCCCAAGCCAGCTTGGGCAAAAGGTTGCTGTGTGACACTCATTAACCCAATCGCCCCGCCGGACAGCAGAACTTCCCTACGCTTCATTGTGAAAACCCCAATAGGCTCTTGGGTGAAGAGCACCTCAGCGTGAGGTGCTCTTTGTTCATCAACCCTGTTCTGCGCGCACACCGTCCGCAATCTGCTTCATCTGATCCGCTGGCAGGAACCCACGCAGCATTTCGGTGCCCAGAACAAATGAAGGTGTTCCTGAAATCTGCATACGCTGCGCCAGCGCACGGGTCTGACCGATTTCATCCGTAACCTGTTCGCTGTCCATGGCCGCAATGATCGCATCGCTGTCCAGGCCGAGGCCATCCGAGATCCGGCGCAGGGAGACTTCGGAAGGCTCTCCACCGAATTCCATCAGGGCGTCATGGACCTGTTTGTAGGCGTCAGCGCCAGCCACATGTTTGGTTGCGACCGCAAAACGCGAAGACAGGACCGAGGCGTCGCCCAGGATCGGGAATTCCTTGATTACAAGGCGGATGTTGCCATCTTCGGCCAACAGGCTCGCGACCTCGGGCACGGCGCGGCGGCAATAGCCACAGCGGTAATCCATGAACTCGACCAGAGTGATGTCGCCATCAGGGTTGCCGCCGACCCAGCTATAGCCGTCGTTGAACAACTCGTCTGCGTTGGCCGCGACCAGATCCTTATCTGCGGCGGCTTCGGCAACGGCGTTGCGCTGTTCAAGGATGTTGATCGCTTCGATGATCACTTCGGGGTTTTCCAGAAGGTACTCGCGCACCTGCTCACCGAACTGCTCGCGTTCGGCATCGCTCATGGTGCTCAGGTCCAGGGCCTGCGCGGGGCCGGTGATCAGGGAAAGCCCCAGAAGGGCGGGTGCAGCATGTCTGAGGATCATTTCCGGTTCCTTTTCTCTTTCTTCGCTCGTTCCGAGGCAATCAACACATCCTGTGCCCGTTGCCAACCAGGTGAACCTTCGGGCAATTGCCCGACGGCGCGTTTTGCGTGAATGCCTGCATCGACCAGGCGGCCTTGCAGGGCATAGCGTTCTGCGGTCACAGCCGAGGCCATGCCGTTATTTCCGACCTTGGCATAAGCCATTCCAAGATCTTGCATCAGTCGTGCATTGCGATAGTCCCGCGCGCGCGCCTTTTCAAGCACCTTCAGGGCGTCGGTCGTGTGCCCATCTGCCAGCAAGGCGCGCCCGTACCCCGCCAGAAGCAACGGATCATTCGGAGACATTTCAACTGCCTGTCCGTAAGCTTTAATTGCGTCTGGCAACTTTCTGTTTTCCAGTAGAATTTGCCCTTTTAATTCATAAAAGAACGGATCATCGGGCCGGATTTCCAGCGCGCCGTCGATTGCGGTCCTTGCGCGGGCCAGATCGCGGTTCTGATGATGGGCGGCGGCTTCGCGCATCAGGCGGATGTCCTGTGCGCTTTCCTCTTTTAACCGGCGCAAGGTCCAGCCCGGCGAACGCAGGAAAGCCGATAGTTTGCCCTTGACCCGCGCAAACCAGTAATCGGCGTTGGGGTTGGGTAAGGCATGATCGCTGAACTCGCCCACAAACGCCTCAGCGGCGCGCAGCCGTTCGCGGCTGGTGGGGTGGGATCGCATATAGGGGTCTTGGTTGGCGGTGTTCAGCAACTCCTGACCTGCAAACTTTTGGTGAAGGGCAACCATCCCGCTGGGTGAGATCCCCGCCGCGCGCAGGTAGCTGGCAGAACTGCGGTCGGCCGATGCCTCTTCTGCGCGTGTGTGCCCGAGGAAACTGCGCAGGGCAGACGCGGATGTGCCGGCGGCGATTCCCGCTGCGGCCTCGCCACCACCTGCGGCTGCGGCAATCAGGGCCAGCGCAGTACCCAGCTGGGCTTTGCGTTGTGCGGCGCGCATGTTTTCAACCCGTCTGGCCAGATGGCCGTTGGCGATATGGGCCGCCTCATGCGCGATCACGGCCTGCAGCATCTCAGGGCTTTCGACGGTCAGGATTAGTCCGTAGTTTACGTATATCGCGTTGTAATCAATGACAAACGCGTTGAAGGTGCTGTCGTTGACGACCAGAATTTTCACCCGGTTTGTGTTTAGCCCAGCGGCCCGCAGAATGGGAAAGGCCAGTTCGCGCAACCCGTGCTCGATATCGGGGTCGCGGATCAGGCTTTGAGCGCTGGACTGAAACGCACTGCCCATCCATGTCACTGCAATCAGCAACAGGGCCGGGATTGACGCCAGCCTGGATAAGCGTTCAAAAGCCATGGCTGCAACATGGGAGATGGGCATGAGAAACTCAACCCGATCCGGGGTCGATCCCTTTATCGTGATGGATGTGATGGAGGCCGCGCGCCGCGCTGAAGAGGCCGGGCGGCACATCATCCATATGGAGGTCGGCCAGCCGGGGACGGGCGCGCCCAAGGGGGCCGTTCAGGCCTTGGCCAGAGAAATGGATCAAGGCCCGCTGGGCTACACCGTGGCTTTGGGTCTACCCGCGCTGCGGCAACGGATCGCAAGCCTGTACGGTGAGTGGTACAACGTCGATCTCAACCCCGACCGCGTCGTGGTTACACCAGGGTCGTCCGGCGGGTTTCTGCTGGCTTTCACTGCCCTGTTCGATAGCGGTGACCGCGTGGGTATCGGCGCGCCGGGCTATCCGTCTTACCGGCAGATTCTGAAAGCGTTAGGTCTGGTCCCTGTCGATCTGCCCACTGCACCTGAGAACCGGCTGCAACCCGTGCCATCCGATTTCGCAGGGCTCGACCTGCAGGGCCTGATGGTTGCGTCGCCTGCGAACCCCACGGGCACGATGCTGGATCACAGAGCCATGGGTTCGCTAATAGACGCCGCACAGGGGCAGGGCGCTTCGTTCATCAGCGATGAGATTTACCATGGGCTGGAATATGAGGCCAAGGCCGTCACCGCGCTGGAGCTGACTGATGACTGCTATGTGATCAACTCGTTTTCCAAGTATTTCTCGATGACTGGGTGGCGCGTTGGCTGGATGGTGGTTCCCGAAGATCAGGTGAGGGTGGTTGAACGGATTGCCCAGAACATGTTCATCTGTGCGCCGCACGCCAGCCAAGTGGCTGCGCTGGCGGCAATGGATTGCAACGATGAATTGCAGGCTAATCTGGATGTCTATCGCCGCAACCGCCAATTGATGCTGGAAGGGCTGCCCAAGGCCGGTTTCACCAATATCGCGCCGCCGGATGGGGCGTTTTATGTCTACGCCGACGTTTCGGACCTGACCGACGACAGCCGCGCCTTTGGAGCTGAAATTCTGGAAAAGGCCGGGGTAGCCGTCACGCCGGGGCTGGATTTCGACCCGCTGCGCGGTCATACGACGCTTCGGTTCTCGTACGCGCGCTCGACGGTGGACATCGAAGAGGGTCTGCAGCGACTGCACCGCTTTATGGCGGATTGCGGTGCGATTACGGAGCAGGCCTGAGCCGTTCACAACGGGCTCCGGATGCGATAGGGTGCCAGACAAACGATCTCGGGAAAACTTGAGGCCATGAGCAGGATCAT
This sequence comes from Ruegeria sp. CDSA246, assembly GCF_059611225.1. Taxonomy (NCBI): domain Bacteria; kingdom Pseudomonadati; phylum Pseudomonadota; class Alphaproteobacteria; order Rhodobacterales; family Roseobacteraceae; genus Ruegeria; species Ruegeria sp. CDSA246. The sequence goes on from NZ_JBXWPD010000005.1 coordinate 216,253, forward strand.
TTACGCCATTGCGCTGTTTTGGGCGCTGTCGACGGCTGCAGTCGCGCATGACTTCAGCGCGCTTGCGCGCGTGTTGCCGGATGACAGTCGCATTGTGGACGAAGGTCGCGCAGGGGTGAGGGTCGATCTGGGCCTCAGCCAAGGCGTGCCTTACCGCGTGTTCACATTGCAAGATCCCTACCGCATGGTACTTGATTTTCAAGAGGTTGACTGGACCGGGCTTGATCGCGAAACACTTCTGCAGACCGATCGTATCAGCGGTGTTCAGTTCGGAGCATATGTTCCCGGCTGGTCTCGGATGGTTCTGGAGCTTGGCGCGCCTTTGGCCGTCGACCGCGCCGAGATGAAAATTGATGAAACGGCTGGAGGGGCGCAATTGTCGCTGCTTCTGCAAGGAACCGAATTCGATTCATTCGCTGCCGGTGCAGGGGCACCCCGTCAACAAGGTTGGGATCTGCCTGAACCCGCAGTAACCCCTGCCCAGCCGCGCCGCGGCGGGGCAGGCGCGTTGCGGGTCATGCTTGACCCCGGTCATGGCGGCATCGACCCGGGGGCCGAGGTCGACGGGTTGGACGAAAAGACCCTGATGCTGACCTTCGCGCGCGAACTTCGCGAGCATTTGTTGCGGACCGGAGGGTTCGAAGTGGTGATGACGCGGGTTGATGACCAATTCGTCTCGCTCGAACGGCGCATCGCGCTGGCGCATAGAGCCGGTGCCGATGTGTTTATCTCACTGCATGCAGATATCCTGTCTGAAGGGCGGGCGCATGGTGCCGCAGTATATACTTTGTCAGACGAAGCATCAGATGTGGCCAGTGACAAGCTGGCGGAACGTCATGACCGCGGTGATCTGATCTCGGGGATTGATTTGAGCGGTGCGGATGACCAAGTGGCCGATATCCTGCTGGATATCGCGCGGCAGGAAACCAAGCCTCGAACTGATGCGTTGGCCCGTGCGCTGGCTGATGGCATGACACAGCAGGGCGGCCCGATGAACAGTAGGCCGATCCGCACGGCCTCCTTCTCGGTTCTCAAGGCAGCGGACATTCCTTCGGTTTTGGTCGAGCTTGGATTTCTCTCCAGCCCTCGGGACCTGCAGAATATCAGGAACCCGAAATGGCGCGTTGGAATGGCGCAGGGCATTGTCGATGGTCTGCAGAAGTGGCGGCAAGATGACCTGATCAAAAGATCCCTGATTGGTCAGTGACCCTGCGACGTAAACCGGCTATTATTGGCCATCGTGTTTTGACCCTGCGCCGGGCCATCACTATATAGGCGTCACCGCGAGTAAAAGGCAGTAACGTGATCCGTTTCATTCTTTCGATTTTCGGGGCGATCTTCAGCCTCGTGACATTGGGTATCTTCATGGCCGCGCTGGTCGTCGGCGCGATCTTCTGGATGTATGGGCGCGACCTGCCCAGCCATGAATCGTTGGCGCAGTACAAACCGCCCACGATCAGCCGAATCTATTCGGGCGAAGGCCAGTTGATCGACGAGTTCGCGCAGGAACGCCGTTTGTTCACGCCGTCCGAAGAGATTCCAGATCTGGTGAAGCAGGCGTTTATCTCGGCTGAGGACAAGAATTTCTACACCCACCAAGGTTACGATCCGCGCGGTATCATTGCCGCCGGTGTCGAGGCGGTGAAGTCCAAGGGCGAAACCGTTCGCGGTGCATCGACCATTACACAACAGGTGATGAAGAATTTCCTGCTGTCCGGCGACCGCCGCGCCGAGCGGAAAATCAAGGAAATCATCCTCGCCACCCGGCTTGAGGATACGCTGGACAAGGAACAGATCCTCGAACTTTACATGAACGAGATCTTTCTGGGTCAGAACTCCTATGGCGTGACCGCTGCTGCGCAGACCTATTTCAACAAGACTTTGCAGGGGCTGGAGCCGCACGAGGCCGCAACTTTGGCCGCCATGCCCAAGGCACCGTCGGATTATCACCCGGTTCGGCAAAAGGACCGCCTGCTGGCGCGCCGCAACTACGTTTTGCGCGAGATGAACCAGAATGGGTATATCGATCAGGCGACCTATGAGGTCGAAGTCGAAATGCCCCTCCGATCGGTCCAGAACGGAGATTTCGAAAGCTTCCGTACGGCGTTGCCGCCGCGTGACTATTTCACCGACGAGATCCGCCGCCAACTGAGCGAGGATTTCGGCGAGGGCGAATTCTTTACTGGGGGTTTCGCGGTTCGCGCTTCGGTTGACGAGGAAATGCAGCTTGAGGCAGCCAAGGCCTTGCGCACCGCATTGCAGAAATACGACCGTTCACGTGGGAAGTGGCGTGGTACGGGCGAGGTGATCCCAGAAGAAAAACTGGCGGATGAGGCGCAATGGCGCGAAGCCTTGGCCATCATGGAAATTCCCCGCGACGTAGTGCTGCCGACCCAGTGGTATCCGGCCGTTGTACTGAATGTGGGTGAACAGCAATTGACCGTAGGGATCGAGGACGGTCCGGCAGACGGCATCGTCCCGCGTGCTGACATCAAATGGATGCAAGGTGATTTTGCGGCAAACTTCAAGCGCGGTGACGTCATTCTGGTCATGGCTGGAGAGGAAGGCCAGTGGTCCGCCCGTCAGGTGCCGGAAGTGCAGGGCGGCTTTGTTGCGATGGACGTGAACTCGGGCCGTGTTCTGGCGATGCAGGGCGGGTTCTCGTATCAGGATTCGGTGTTCAACCGCGCCACACAGGCGCAGCGCCAGCCGGGTTCCAGCTTCAAACCCTTCGTCTATGCCGCCGCGCTGGACAGTGGCTATAGCCCTGCAACCATCGTTGTGGATGCCCCGATTGAGGTGAACACCCCCCAAGGTCTGTGGCGACCCAAGAACTCGTCGAACAAATTCTACGGCCCAACGCCGCTGCGCACGGGGATCGAACAGTCACGGAACCTGATGACCATTCGCCTGGCGCAAGAGGTGACCATGCCTGTTGTCGCGGGCTACGCGGAACGGTTTGGTGTCTATGACCGTATGGGCGCGTTCCTGGCGAACTCGCTGGGGTCGGAAGAAACCACGCTGTACAAGATGGTCGCCGCGTACGCGATGTTCGCAAATGGCGGTGAGCGGGTGGAGCCCACTCTGGTTGACCGTATTCAGGATCGGTTCGGCAAGACGATCTATCGCCATGATGACCGTCAGTGCTTGGATTGTAACTCGGCCTGGCTTGAGCCGGACGAGTCGCCCACTATCGAGACCAATCGCTCTCAGGTCATGGATGCGATCACCGCCTATCAGTTGACGTCGATGATGAAAGGTGTGGTGGATCGCGGGACCGCGTCCAGTGTCGTCAATCTGCCGGTGCCGACTGCAGGTAAAACAGGTACGACGAATGAATCCAAGGATGCGTGGTTCATCGGCTTCACCTCGAACATCGTTGCTGGTTGCTATATCGGTTATGACCGCCCGCGTCCGATGGGGCGGGGGGCCTATGGGGGTACGTTGTGCGGGCCAGTGTTCCAGAGCTTCATGGAGAAAGCCGTCGAGAAATACGGCGGTGGTCCGTTTGATGTGCCCGAAGGCGGCCACTTCATCAAGATCGACCGCTTTAGTGGCGCGCGCCTGCCTGCCGATGCTTCCGGTGACTATGTCGTGGCCGAATATTTCCGCGATGGCGTCGACGGCTTTATCGACCGTGTCTACGACGGTGGCTTTGCGATGGGCTCCGACCTGCCTCTGTTCGAAGAGGCCAGCTCGGGCCGTCAGGTTACCACGTCGACCGGCAACACAATCACTGTTGGCCCCAACGCCAGCCAGGGTGATCTGCAGGGCGGCGGTCTTTACTGATCCGCTGCCTGCAGGAGAAGGTTCAACAGGTCTTCTTCCGGGTCATGTGTGACGGTGCCATCTGCGCGCCAGAAGATCGACAGAGCACATTTTGCGGCAGCCCATTGGGCAAGTAGTCCTTTTTTTACCCGCATGGCGGTCGCGTATAGCGCCAGGCCAGTTTCAATCTGTTCAGGTCGGCGAACCCACTCTGGCATGCCTTTGGGGTGGCGCAGTGCATTGGCCAGCTCGAATGCCGGGTCGCCGATGTACCCCTTGGCGTCAAAGACCCGAGGCCCGGCAGGTGTTGCGATTACGTTGTCATGATGCAGGTCCCCGTGCAGCGGAACAACCATATCCTGCGTGTCCAGAAGCCGACGGCCAATGCGGATCGCTTGCATCATGTCGTGCCGTAGCCGGATCGGGCAATCGTCCGAGAATTGACAGTCGAAAACTGGCGCGAAGACTTCCTGAAGCGGTTTCAGCCCGGTCGCGTTGATGGTCGGCCTTCGGTGCAGTCGGTCCGCTGCCGTCGCCAGACCGCGTACCGCATCATCCGGGCGGCCAGACCGCGCGATGTCCCCAAGCGATGGCCCTTCAAGCCATTCCGTCAAAACGGCGTTGGGCGCCTCGGCCATTATGTGCACAGCCCCCCGGTCACGCCACAGGTGCATCAGGTGCGGACCAGCTGTTTCATTGCCACGGTTTGGGCGGCGATAGATCTTGAGGGCGGCAAGCGTGTTGTCCAAAGTTCGGACCTTCCACACTTGTGCATGCCCGGTATTTGCGACGGGCTGTGCGTCTTCCAAATCCCATCTGGTCAGAAACTCGTTCAACGCGTTTTGCATTCCGTCTCGCCTGTCTTGTGGTGGCCCGCGCCTCTTGCTATCACGCAGGCCTGATTGAGCAAGTTGGGACAAGACCATGCGCGCCGAAACCCAGAACACCGTGGCGGAAATCGAAAAGTCGCTGGAGCTGCTGGCGCAGCGTATGGACTATGAGACCGCCCCTCATCGTCTTGAGGAATTCAACGCGCGCGTCGAGGATCCTAACCTATGGGACAACCCCGAGAACGCGCAGAAACTGATGCGCGAGCGTCAGATGTTGGTCGATGCCATTGAGACCTATGAGTCGATCAAAACCGATCTGAGCGACAATATCGAGCTGATCGAACTTGGTGAGATGGAAGAGGACGAAGAGGTCGTCAACGACGCCGAGGAAGCCATCAAGAAATTGGGGGCGAAGGCCGCCAAGAAAGAGCTTGAGGCGCTGCTGGATGGCGAGGCCGACGGCAATGACACCTTCCTTGAAATCAACTCGGGTGCCGGTGGTACGGAAAGCTGCGACTGGGCCTCGATGCTGGCACGGATGTATGTCCGCTGGGCTGAGAAGAAGGGGTACACGGTCGAGCTGCAGTCCGAGACATCGGGTGAAGAGGCGGGCATCAAATCGGCTGCGTACAAGATTTCCGGCCATAACGCGTATGGTTGGTTGAAATCCGAAAGCGGTGTGCATCGTCTGGTGCGCATTTCGCCATTTGACTCGGCAGCCAAGCGGCATACGTCCTTCAGCTCGGTCTGGGTCTATCCGGTGGTCGACGACAATATCGAGATTGAGGTGAACCCGTCCGAAATTCGCATCGACACATATCGGTCTTCGGGCGCGGGTGGTCAGCACGTGAACACCACGGACTCGGCGGTTCGGATTACGCACATTCCAACCGGGATCGTCGTGACCAGTTCTGAGAAGTCGCAACACCAGAACCGAGATATTGCTATGAAGGCCCTGAAATCGCGCCTGTATCAGCAGGAATTGGACCGCCGCAACGCGGACATCAACGCGGCACATGAGGCCAAGGGTGATGCGGGCTGGGGCAACCAGATCCGGTCGTATGTTTTGCAGCCCTATCAGATGGTCAAGGATCTGCGTACCAACCATGAGACATCGGACACCAAAGGTGTACTGGATGGTGATCTGGATGGGTTCATGGCTGCCACCCTTGCGATGGATGTGGCGGGCAAGAGCCGCTCCGAGGCACAGGGCGACGGCTGAGACGCCGCAAGGGGGCCTGCCCCCGTCTCCGCAAGCGGTGACTCCGCCGGGATATTTTTGGCCAGATGAAGCGGATCCGTGCGCTGCGGTGTGCATGGTAAAAGATATATGTAAAACACGGGTTTAAATGGGGTTGTGGCCTCGTTAGGCTGATCGCGACTTGGTAACACTGAATGCGATGGGTCCCGGATGGATTTAAGTCAGACAACCGCAACTGCCTTGTTGGCGGCGCTTTCGGCCCGGCGTCTTTCTGCCGCTGATCTGATGCGTGAAACCTTGGATCGCATTGCGGCGGTCAACCCGCCTCTGAATGCGATTGTTGCGCTGCGTGATGAAGAGGCGCTGATGGCCGAGGCGCGTACGTTGGATGCGGGGCCAGTGACGGGCCTGTTGCATGGGTTGCCAATTGCGGTCAAGGATCTGGTGAATGTCGCCGGAGTGGTGTCGTCGCAGGGATCACCGCTGTATCGCGATCATGTGCCGGATAGGGACGATTTGATAGCGACACGAATGCGGGCGGCCGGCGCAATCCTGATCGGTAAAACAAATACGCCAGAGTTCGGCTTGGGCTCGCACACGTTCAATCCCGTTTATGGCGCCACACGTAACCCATATGATCGCTCTAAGACATGTGGTGGATCATCGGGTGGGGCAGCCGTTGCGCTGGCCACCGGGATGGTGGCGCTGGCGGATGGCTCTGACATGATGGGCAGTCTGCGTAATCCAGCGGCCTGGAACAATGTCTATGGGTTTCGCCCAAGCTGGGGACGTGTGCCGCCTGAACCGGTGGGCGACGTATTCCTTCACCAGTTGTCCACGCTTGGCCCAATGGCACGAGCCCCGGAAGATCTGGGTGTGTTGTTTGACGTAATTTCAGGGCCTGACCCGCGGCATCCTGCAACCCCGCATAATGCTGCGGTGTCTCCAGTTCAGGCGGCCGATCTGGCCGGTATGCGGATTGGCTGGCTGGGCGACTGGGGTGGGGCGTTCCCGTTTGAGGATGGTATTTTGGACCTGTGCCAGGATGCGCTGTCCGTTTTCGTGCAGCAGGGGGCGCAGGTTGAAGCTGTTGCGCCGCCCTTTGATGCGGAACGCATATTCGAAAGCTGGTCGACCTTACGATCCTGGAGCGTGGCGGCCAGTCTGGCCCCGCAGTCTGAACAGCGGGCGCAGTTGAAGGACACGGCGCAATGGGAGCTTGACCAGGGGCAGGCCCTGACGGCGATGCAGGTGCATCAGGCGAGCGTTGTACGGTCGGATTGGTTCCGGCGCGCGGCTGCACTGTTCGAAGGGTTTGATGCGTTGATCCTGCCGTCTACTCAGGTCTGGCCGTTTGAACTTGAGCTTCCGTATCCCACCGAGATTGCTGGTAAAAGCATGGATACCTATCACCGCTGGATGCAGGTCATGATTCCAGTCAGCCTGATTGGCTTGCCGTGTCTGTCGGTGCCGGTGGGGTTTGGGGCAGGCGGGTTGCCGATGGGCATGCAGGTCTTTGGCCCGCGCGGCGCGGATGCGGATATATTGTCAATCGGGGCCGCGTATCACGACGCGACCGGGTGGCCACAAAACCGACCGGCTTGAGGAGAGCGCCGGAAACAGGAGGAGAAACAGAGCATGGAAAAACCCTTTGGGGTTCCGGATATGGGACCTGTGGATACCGGAATGCTGCGCGAGGCATTGCGCCGTGCCTGGGCTGATTTTCGTCGGGCACCTGTTTTTGGTCTGTTGTTCGGTGGGTTCTATGTGTTGGCTGGCTTGGCCATGGCGTGGGTCACGGTGCAGACGCAGACGTCATTCTGGCTGGTGTTGGCCACCATAGGGTTCCCATTGCTCGGCCCTTTTGCGGCAGTAGGATTGTATGAGGTGTCACACCGGCTAGAACAGGGTGAACCTTTGGATTTCAACGAGGTTTTCGGCGTTGTCCTGCAGCAGAGCCGCCGTCAATTGCCATCCATCTGCGCGATTATCGTGGTGATTTTCCTGTTCTGGTTTTTCCTGGGTCATATGATCTTTGCGTTGTTCATGGGGCTGTCGACTATGACCAACGTCTCCAGTTCGCTAGAGGTCTTTATGACGCCCAATGGCCTGACTATGCTGGCCGTCGGCAGCGTCGTGGGGGCCATTTTCGCGCTTATTCTATACATGATCACCGTCCTTTCGATCCCGATGTTGCTGGACCGGGAACTGGACTTCGTGACTGCGATGATCGCCAGTTTCAGCTATGTCCGGTCGAACCCGAAGATCATGCTGGGGTGGGGTGTGTTCGTGGCTGTCGTGACGTTTGTGGCCATGATCCCGTGGTTTTTGGGGTTGTTGATCGTCTTGCCTTTGCTGGGGCATGCCAGTTGGCACCTGTATCGCCTGATCACTCTGGCAGGGACTAGGAAAGACGCCTGAAGAGCCTATGCAGCGCTTTGCTTGAGCCGCTTGGCAGCGCGCGCCGCAGGAAGGGCGGCCTTTGCCTGAGTGCCCAAATAGTTCAGCGAAATCCGGCGCATTGTGGTCGCCTGAGCGTTGGTTTTGGACAGGCAAATTGCAATGCCACGCCATCGCTCGGAGTTTTCTTCAACGCCGCGCGTTACAAGGTAGATACGGCTGTTTTGGGCCGCGCGGCTGGACATAAGGATAAAAATCTGCCGCCCGGCGCAGGCCGCGATGCCCTGCACTTCACGTCTGGTGGTGTCGGCCGGTATCCCTTCATTTTCGGGCTCATAGCTGCGCACCAGCGTGCATTGCGGCAAACGGCGCGTGTGGATCAGCCGGTGTCTGGTCATGGGAGATCCGTCCAGTCCCGTTTCCGTCGCATAATAAAAGCCCGCCGGCAGCAGGTTTTCGGTCAGCGTTGAGGGGCCGGACCCCAGGAATTCAGACAGGGCCGAAGCAGCCGGATGCTCCGGAGGTGTTTCAATTTCCTCCAGAGGCCGCAACAGGATACGGGCGTCGACCTCGAAAAACCGGCACATGCGATCCAGAACATCGGGGCGGGGAAAGCTCTCACCGGCCAGATATCTGTTGAATTGGGTCCTGTTGATGCCCAGCTGGCGGCACAGCTCGGACACGGACGAATATTGCCGCGACAATTGTCGCAGATTGTCGCCGAACATCCGGCGCAATTCATCAGGACTGCGGATACTCATGGTCATTTCTGTCCCAGGTTCCAGAGTGTCATTTCAAAAAGTGCGACGCACCCGACCTTTTTGGCCGTGCATGCATTCACAATCGTACTGGTGACCCCAGCTGGCGCATCCCAACACCACGCTACGCCCCCGAAGTTAACGTTGGGGCAGGCAAACGCAATAGGCTTTACGTCAATTTGTATGATCTTTTTGGGTAACCATGCTCATAAGCAACATACAGCAGTATTGTTTGAGCATGTCCTGGGACTGCGCCTCGCCCCGGTATCAAAAGGGGGGGCGAGGCGAAAAAGTCAGTCGCCGCGCAGCAGGGCGGCCACGCCGGTGCGTGCAATCTCGACAAGGCCCAGCGGGCGCATCAGATCTGCAAAGGCGTCGATTTTGTCAGGGGCACCGGTGAGCTCGAAGATGAACGAATTCAACGTGCTATCGACAACGCTGGCGCGAAAGATATCGGCCAGACGCAGCGCCTCGACCCGCTTGTCGCCCGCGCCGACAACCTTGATGATCGCCAGTTCCCTCTCGACCGATGGGCCTTCGACAGTCAGGTCGTGAACATCGTGCACCGGAACGATACGGCCCAATTGGGCTTTGATCTGTTCGATCACCTGAGGGGTGCCGGTGGTGACGATGGTGATGCGGCTTAGGTGGCCAGTGTGATCCACCTCGGCGACGGTCAGACTTTCGATGTTGTAACCCCGGCCCGAGAACAACCCGATCACGCGAGCTAGCACACCCGGTTCGTTTTCGACCAAGACAGCAATCGTATGGCGTTCCTGCACGTCCGAAAACGTGGGGCGTAGGTTATAGGCGGAATGGCGCGTTGCACCTTTTTTGATATGTAGGGCAGACATTTATGTCCCTTTCATAATCCTGTGATGGTCGGGTGCCGGTGCACCCGACAAAATCTGTCGAATTGTGTCAGACCAGAACCGAACCTTTGGAATCGATTACGCCCTGTGTCTCGGCCTCGCCCAACAGCATTTCGTTATGTGCCTTGCCCGACGGGATCATGGGGAAGCAGTTCTCGTGCTTTTCCACCAGACAGTCAAAGATCACCGGACCGTCATAGTTGATCATCTCCATGATGGCGTCATCCAGATCGGCCGGATCGGAACACAGGATGCCCTTGGCCCCGAAGGCCTCGGCGAGTTTGACGAAATCGGGCAGGGCCTCGGACCAGGAATGTGAGTACCGCTCGCCATGCAGCAGTTCCTGCCACTGACGGACCATGCCAAGGCGTTCATTGTTCAGAATGAACTGTTTTACTGGCAGACGGTACTGCGCTGCGGTGCCCATTTCCTGCATGTTCATCAGCCACGAGGCCTCGCCCGCGACGTTGATGACCAGCGCGTCAGGGTGCGCCATCTGCACACCGATGGAGGCCGGGAAGCCATAGCCCATCGTGCCCAATCCGCCCGACGTCATCCAGCGGTTCGGATCTTCGAAGCCCAGATACTGCGCGGCCCACATCTGGTGCTGACCGACCTCGGTGGTGATGTAACGGTCGTGCTTTTTGGTCAGATCTTCCAGCCGTTCAAGCGCGTATTGCGGTTTGATCGTCTTTTCGCTGTTGGTGTAGGCCAGACAATTGACCTTGCGCCATTCGGTGATCTGATCCTGCCACTTGGCAACCGACACCTCATCTGTCTTGCGGCCACGCGCTTTCCAAACCTTCAGGATGTCCTCCAGCACATGTGCAACATCACCAACAATCGGGATGTCCACGCGGATCACCTTGTTGATCGAGGAAGGGTCGATGTCGATATGGGCCTTTTTCGAGTTGGGCGAGAACGCGTCAATCCGCCCGGTGATCCGGTCATCGAACCGCGCACCGATGTTAATCATCAGGTCGCAGTCATGCATCGCCAGATTGGCCTCATACAGACCATGCATGCCCAGCATGCCCAGCCAGTTTTTGCCCGACGCCGGGTATGCGCCAAGGCCCATCAGGGTCGAGGTGATCGGGAAGCCGGTTGCATCGACCAGTTCGCGCAGCAACTGGCTGGCCGCTGTGCCGGAATTAATGACGCCGCCGCCGGTGTAAAAGACGGGCTTCTTGGCGGTCTCAATTGCGGCGACCAGTTCGGTGATCTCCTCCAAATCGCCCTTCACTATCGGTTGGTAGTGCGAGGTCGAGGGCTTTGGAGCGCTATAGTCACCGGTTGCGAACTGAACGTCCTTGGGGATATCGACAAGAACCGGACCAGGGCGACCCGAGGTGGCGACATGGAATGCCTCGTGCATCGTGTCGGACAGCGAGTCCGTGTCCTTGACCAGCCAGTTATGCTTGGTGCAGGGGCGGGTGATGCCGACGGTGTCCGCTTCCTGGAACGCGTCCGAGCCAATCATGAACGTCGGAACCTGTCCGGTCAAAACCACAATCGGGACCGAATCCAGCAGCGCATCCGTCAGGCCGGTCACGGCGTTTGTCGCGCCGGGGCCAGAGGTCACAAGGGCAACGCCGGGCTTGCCGGTCGAGCGAGCATAACCTTCGGCTGCGTGAACTGCGCCTTGTTCATGCCGCACCAGAATGTGACGAATATCGTTTTGCAGAAAAATCTCATCATAAATCGGTAGCACAGCACCGCCGGGGTATCCGAATACCGTGTCCACGCCCTGATCCTTGAGGGCCTGAACTACCATCTTTGCGCCGGTCATCTCACGTGTCATCTGCTTTGCTCCGTTCGCGACATGTGTCTTGCGTTTGACAAAAAAAAGCCCCCGAGATTTTCGGAGGCGCATGGGTTCGATTATGGTTTACCGTTACCGGCCCATGCGCGTGGTTCCTACGATTACGACTAGCGTTCTCATCGCCAGAGGCTCCTTCTTTGCGTGCAGGGACATTATGAGCCGGGGCAAGGGGCGTCAACAGGCTTTTGCACCAATTTTCTAACTCTGAGGGTGAATTTTGCGACATTTTATTGCGCAGATTGACGCATGCAGGGAATATTCAGGAAAAATACCCCCTTTCACCTCCAAATTTCTGCCTTGAGGGTAGTCAAAAAGCGGCATCGCTATGTCCGAAACAAGCATGATGAGTAGTTTTGACTGCGGCACGCTGAGAGTGACCGAACAAGGAAGGGAGGCGGAGGATGATCCATGATCTCGTTGATCTGGGGCGGTATCCGATCGATTGCCCGGACTCGCGCGCACATGAACGACTGATCGGTGATCTCCGCCGCGAGTTGGATCAGGACGGCTGCGCCGTTTTACCCGGTTTTATCCACCCCGAAGGTTTGGCGCAGCTATTGAAAGAGGCGGATGCCGTGGCCGACCGGGCGCACCGCTCTTTCAACCGCACCAACGCTTATTTCTCAAAGGACGATCCCCGGTTGGACCTGAATCACCCAATACGCAGATTCTATGACCGGTCGAACGCCTTCGTTCCGGCAGACAACTTTCCCAAATCGGGTCCACTGCGCCGAATCTATGAGTTCGAGGGCTTTTTGCCGTTCATACGCGATGGGCTGGATGAGCCGGAGGATCGGTTCTTTCGCTATGACGACCCGCTGGCGGATGTGATCGTCAACGTGGTCGAAGAAGGGCAGGGCTTTCCCTGGCATTTTGATACCAACAACTACACCGTGACACTGGCCATCCAGAATGGCGAGGTGGGTGGGGCCTTTGAATACGTGCCGAACTTGCGCAGCACCGAATACGAGAATTTCTCGTCCGTGGCTTCGGTGCTGGATGGAAACCGGGCACTGGTCAGGACGTTGGAGCTGCAGCCCGGAGACTTGCAGATCTTCAAGGGCAGATACGCCTTGCACCGGGTCGCCCCGGTCCAAGGGGCGCGTAGCCGGTATGTCGGTATCTTTTCCTTTGTCGAAGCCGAGGGTATGTGTGGTGGGATTGAACGTACCAGGCAGCTGTATGGGCGGGTTCTGCCGCATCATCACCAGCGAGTGGGATTGCGCAAGGATCAGTTGTTGGATTGACCGGCTGCAGGTTACAATCGAGAGCAGAGGCTACCGTCGGAGGGGCATATGCCGGAATTGCTACAGCTTACGCCTTTTGTTCTGTGCTCGTCACTGCAAAAGCAGATTGACTTCTATTGCGACCGGTTGGGATTTACCTGCGGTTTCAGGCAGGACAATTATGCCTTTCTGTCGAGTGGTAAGGTCGCCATCCGCTTACTTGAATGCCCGCCGCGCGATGATGGGCGTGCTTTAGGGGATGATCAGTCCTTCTATATCGATGTTGCAGGGATTGATGATCTGTATGAAACCCTCAGGGCAGGGTTGGCTGATTTACCAGAGGAGCGCGTGCGTCCGCCGTTTGATCAGCCGTATCAGCAACGCGAGTTTCACGTCCTGGATGAGGATGGAACACTGGTTTTTTTTGGTGAGGACATTCGGCCAAGGCCCTGAAATCAAAAGCTCCCGCCCGTCGTCGATGCGCCATTGGCGCACCTCCTCCGGTTGGGCCGGGCAGCGCGTTCCGCGCTGCGGGATCAAAAGCCGGGGCTTGTGCCCTGCAAAACGCCATGTTCAAGCGCGTAGCGGGTCAGGCCGGCGGTGGATGAAATCCCCAGTTTGCGCTTGATGTTCTTGCGGTGCGTTTCAACGGTTCTGACTGATATATCCAGCGCCGCGGCGACTTCCTTGTTGGATTTGCCCTGCGCCAGTTCCAACAGGATTGTCTGTTCACGCGTGGTCAGCGCCTCGCGGGCGCTATCGCCTTTGGGCTGAAGCGATCCGCTGGCCCCGGTGCACAGGTACTGCTCGCCGCGCATCACCGCGTCGATGGCCTGTTTGATCTCGTCCGTGGGAACGTCCTTGAGAACGTAACCGCTGGCGCCGTGGCTGAGCGCGGTCGAGATGTATTCGCGGCTGTCGTGCATGGATAGGATCAGGATGCGCGTCTGGGGCAGTCGTTCCAGAATGATCTCGGTCGCGCTGAGCCCACCAAGACCGGGCATGTTGAGGTCCATCAGGATCACGTCCGGTGCCAGATCGGCGGCCCGATCAACGGCCTCTTGTCCGCTGCTTAGCGTCCCAACCACCTCGATCTCGTCATAGCTTTCAAGGATCGACTGAATCCCTTCGGCGACCATCGGGTGGTCGTCGACGATAAGAACCCGGATTGTCTGATCGCTCATGTACCGGCCTTTCGGTTAGGCGTTGCGTCTTCTTGCGGCGGCAGCATGTGGCTGAGGGGCAGGCTGACCTCAATCACCGTTCCGCTGCGTGGGGCGCGTGATGACAGAATGCGCAACGATCCGTCAAGCTGTTCGATCCGTTCCTGCATGTTGCGCAGGCCGATACCGGGGTTGGCCGGATCAGGAGTGGTGCGTAACCCACGGCCATTGTCGGTTATCCGCATTGTTGCGCCTTTCTTGTGGCCGCGCAGGTCGATTGTAACACGGGTCGCGCCGGAGTGGCGTTCAATATTGGTTAATGCCTCTTGGGCAATACGGTAGAGGGCGATCTTGCTATCCTGATCCAGCCGATTGCGGAACACCACGGTTGAGAATTCGGTCTCGATCCCGGTGCGTTCACAGAAATCGTCGGTCAGAGCCTTGAGGGCAGGGCCAAGGCCCAGATCGTCCAGAACGCCGGGCCGTAGATCTCGGCTGATGCGGCGGACTTCGGTAATGGCGGACCCAAGCGTATCGATCCCCTTGTCCAGCGGCTCGCGCGCACCGTCGTCATCACCGCGCGACAAACGGCGGCGCGCATTATCCAGGGTATAGCGCACGCCTACGAGTATCTGGCTGATGCCGTCATGAAGTTCGCGCGCCACGCGGCCACGCTCTTCTTCTTGCGCGTCGAAAACCCGCTGTGTCAGTTCCTTGAGTTTGGCATCTGCCAGACGGCGTTCGCGGACGTTCAGCAACATGCCCGAGGCGAAGACGACCAACACCGCAGCAAGAACAATTGCGCCAATATACGAGAACGTCCGTTGCACGCGGGCCTCGACCTCAGCCCGCGCGTTGGCGACTGTTGCGACGATATCGTCGATGAAAACTCCTGTGCCGACAGCCCACCGCCAATCTTGCAGGCCGACCACATAGGCGATCATTTGCGCCTCTTCGCCTGTCGAAGGTTTTTGCCACATGAAACTGTGCCAGCCCGCACCTTGACGGGCCAGGCTGATGAATTCGTCCACAACAGGGGTGCCGTCGCTATCGGTTAGCCCCTCCCAGTTCCGGTTGATGAATTCGGTCTGGCGCGGGCTGACGAGATTGTTGCCGTCATAGTCATAGACAAAAAAGAACCCGTCCTTGCCGTAGATCATCGCTGACAGGATTTGCGTCACAAGGTTCTGCGCAACCTTATCCTCTGTGGATGCCCGTCCGTAGATATAGGCAAACCCGTTTCGAGCCTGCGTGACATAGTTCTTAAGCTCTTCTTTCTTGGCTTCAATCAGTCGCCGCTCAAGCGCTTCAATTTCGCGTTCGGCGGTTGCCCGGGATTCCTGAACCACAAAGAAAGCAATCGCGGCCACTGCGACGACCAGAGGGATCGCCGCCACAAGCGACAATTTCTGGCCATAGGTCAGCGAGATCAGGTTCCGGAATCCCCTCATAGGCGAATCGATACGCAAGCAGGCAGGAAATTGCAAAATTTTTGGTGAATTGGCGCATATGAGAGGGCCGGCGCGCAGAATTATTTTGCATTTGTCACGGTTTGCACCCGGTAAAACACCAAAAACGCGATGCCCTACGTAGTACTAGGTATTCACATTCACATCTTGGTCATTAGGCTGACGCGCACTGAAAACGACTACGCCCGGCAATCGCTCGGGTTTTGAATATGTAGGGGAGGAACACTCATATGGATCGTCGTTCATTTCTGAAAACATCTGCTCTGGGCGGCTCGGCAGCTGCAGCCACCACACTGGCGGCACCGGCATATGCGCAGGGCAAGCGCACGCTGACCATGGTAACCTCGTGGGGTCGCGGCCTGGCGGGTGTTTTCGACAGCGCACAGCGTTGCGCCGACAGCATCACTGCGATGTCGGACGGCAACCTGACCGTTGACATCAAGGCTGCCGGTGAACTGGTTGGTGCGTTTGAAGTCTTTGACGCGGTTTCGTCGGGTCAGGCCGACATGTATCACGCGGCGGACTATTACTTTGTTGGCCAGCACCCGGGCTATGCCTTCTTCACCGCTGTTCCGTTCGGCATGACCGCTCAGGAAATGGTGAACTGGTACTATCAGGACGGCGGCATGGAGCTGCATGACGAGCTGGGCCAGATCTTTGGTCTGAAGTCGTTCCTGGCAGGTAACACCGGCGCGCAGGCGGGTGGCTGGTACTCGAAAGAGATCAACGGTCCAGAAGACTTCCAAGGTCTGAAATTCCGTATGCCCGGTCTGGGTGGCCAAGCTCTGGGTAAACTGGGCGCGTCCGTGCAGAACATTCCGGGTTCGGAAGTGTATCAGGCGCTGTCGTCCGGCGCGATCGACGGTACCGAGTGGATCGGTCCGTGGGCTGACGAAAAAGCCGGTTTCCAGGAAATCACCAAGGTTTACTACACCGCCGGTTTCCACGAGCCGAACGCAGGCCTGTCGCTGGCAACCAACCGCGACGTGTTCGACAGCCTGACACCTGCTCAGCAGAAGATCATCGAGATTGCCGCTGCCGAAGCACACCAGTGGAACCTGGCACAATTCCTGGCCAACAACGGTGCCGCTCTGCAGCGCCTGCAATCAGGCGGCGTCAAGGTCATGGAATTCCCGGACAGCGTTTGGGATGCGTTTGGTGCGGCCAGCCAGGAAGTGCTGGACGAAAACATGGGCGACGAGCTGTTCAAGAAAATCCACGACAGCGCCATGGCGTCGTCGGCCTCGTCGGCTGGATGGTTGGACCTGTCGTCGGGTGTTTACACCACGCAGCGTAACCGCGTCCGCGGCTAAACGTTTTCCAAACGTTCCATTGGTTTCCCCGCCTTCGCGGGGAAACCTTTCTCTGTTGCGTATGCGCGGACCCATCAAACCGCTATAATCAGCAGTGCAACTGATACGACCTGGGGACAACATGCAGGACGAAAACGGTATCTCGTTCTTCGGCGCCCTGTGGAACGGACTTGTGTGGTTCGTTCAAAACATTGCCGAAGCCTTCTATAATTTCGGATACGCCATAACGCATCCGCAACTCTGGCTGAACTGGTCGGACAAAGAAGCCATCATGCGCTTTGTCTACTATGGCGGCTCGGTCGAGTTCTTCTTTGTGGTTTTCACCCTCTTTCTGGTTCTGACGGCCATCGGGCTGTACTACCGGAATTTCATGTGGGGGATGGTGCGGGGCCTGGAAGGGTTCGCCAACACCACCGGGCGCTTCTTTGCATGGGCCGGTTTGCTGATGGTCATTCAGCAAATCGTCATCGTATTCATGCAACGCGTGTTTACCCGCCCGGATATGTCCTTTGGTCTGGGTATCCCGTTTCAAATGGATATCAGCTGGTTTGCCGAAGAGTTGAAGCTTTACAACGCGATGGTCGTCTGCCTGTGTTGCACCTACACATTTGTGCAGGGCGGCCATGTCCGTGTTGATCTGATTTATGCCGGCATCAGCCACCGCGCCAAGCGTGTGGTGGACATGTTGGGCGCGCTTTTGTTCATGATGCCGATGGCCGTGCTGACGTGGATGTATGGCTGGTATTTCATGTGGCGGCACCTGATCGTACCGAAACCGTCGGCCAGTGACACGCTGGATCGTCTGGTGATGAAATCCCGTGCGCTGCGCTGGAACATCGAAACCATCGGGTTCAGCCCAAATGGGTTCAACGGATACTTCCTGTTCAAGATCCTGCTGATTGCATTTGCCGGAATGGTGTTCCTGCACGCAATCGCATTCCTGTACCGCTCGTATCTGGAATACGTCGAAGGACCGGACAGCGTTGGAAAATACCTCGACAAGGACAGCCTTGGCGAGGGTGAAGAAGCCTACGAAGGCGCACATTAGGGACGGAGACCCAGACTATGTTATTCGGACTTGATGGCGTCGAGATAGGCCTCATTATCGTATTCTTCTGCCTCTTTGGGGGCATCCTTTCTGGCTTTCCGGTGGCCTTTGCCATCGGCGGGGCCGGTATCATCTCATTCGGTATCATCGCGGCGCTGGACAGTGCCGGTCTGTTAATACACCAGGCAATTGATACCAGTTCCCAAGCATACCGAGACCTTGTGAATTCGGGCGTCAAACCGGACACGGTGTCGGTGTTCCGCTTCCCGGATTTACCAAGGATCGCCGAGCCGGTCTTTGTGCAAGGCTGGGAAACCGCGCTGGACCGCAATGTCTCGTTCATCGTGAACCGCATGAACGAACGCGTTCTGGCGGGGCAGTCTATTGAGACCCTGCTGGCCGTCCTGATGTTCGTTCTGATGGGCATCACGCTGGAACGCTCAAAGATCGCGAACGATCTGCTGACAACAATGGCGCGCGTCTTTGGACCGCTGCCGGGTGGTCTGGCCGTGTCGATCGTGGTCGTGGGTGCATTCCTGGCGGCCTCGACCGGTATTGTTGGTGCGACCGTGGTAACCATGGGCCTGCTGGCGCTGCCGACCATGTTGCGCAACAACTACTCGCCTGAACTGGCGACGGGTGTGATTGCGGCATCGGGCACGTTGGGGCAGATCATTCCTCCGTCCATCGTGATCGTTCTGTTGGGCACCTTGGCGGGTGATCTCTATTCAACCGCGCAGGAAACGCGCGCTCAGGACGCAGGCTGTACCGATGCGCTGACCTATCTGGGGGAACCGGCTGTGGTATCGGTCGGAACGCTGTTCCAGGCCGCCTTGTTGCCGGGGATCATGTTAGCGTTGCTCTATGCGCTTTATGCCTTTGGTTATGCACTGTTGAACCCTGAGAAAGCCCCGGCAGTTCCAATGTCCGGCGGAAGTGGTGAGCCGATCACGCGCAGTGAAGGGCTGACTTGGTTGCTTGGAGCACCTGTCGCCCTGATCGTTGGCGCAGTCCTACTGGGCAGCTCGGGGGTCATCGGCAGCCAGAACATCAACGTCTCGGCGTTTTCAGACATCGGTGCGGGCGCGTCGCTGCGCACCAATGTGTCCGAGCAGTGCAAGGTGTCGATGATCGAGTTGCACGGACAATCCGCCTGGGATCAGGCCGTGTCCGAGCAGGAAACGATTGACGCCGCAGGTGGTGTCGCCAACGCCGAACGACTGAGCGAAGAGGCGCTGGTCGAGGCGCGCGAGGCCAAGATCGCCGCTGCGGCGCCGATTGGTACTGGTGTTGCGGTGATTGTGGTTCTGCTGGGTCTGACACTGGTCATGGGCCGCGGCATTGCGCCGTCCAAACCGACGCAGCCATTGATTTTGGGCGCTATCGGTCTGCTGTTGATGTTACTGGTTGATGTTTTGTTGATTGCACCAACAACGTCTTCGGGATTGACCTTCGTCCTTCTGGCTCTGCCCTTTGCCTTGGCAATGTACGGCTGCAAGGAGGCGGCAGCCCGGTGTGCCACGAATGATTTGATCCGGGTGGTCTTTCCGCCATTGGTTCTGATTATCGCGGTGCTAGGATCAATTCTGGGCGGTGTGACCAACCCGACACCAGCGGCCGCGTTGGGAGCGGGCGGAGCGATCATGCTGGCAGCCTATCGCAAGCTGCAGGACCAAGAGCGCTCGGGCAAGGTGATCATCTGGGCCACTTTTGCCGTGATCATCGCGCTGCTGATGGGCGTGAACTTTGATCTGCGCATCAATCAGAGCAATGTGAACTTTGAGACCTGGGTCGCTTTCATAATTGCTTACGGTGCCTATTTGTATGCCCTGTTCGGCCTGCTGTTTGGGTGCTGGGTTCTGTTCACCAGCGGTGTTCTGACGCCGGTGGTGCGCGAGACGGCCAAGGTGACCTCGATGGTGTTCACCATCCTGATCGGATCGCAACTGCTGAACTTGGTGGTGATCTCGTTCGGGGGTGAGCACTATATCCAGCAATTCCTGCGCAGCTTTGACAACGAGTTCACGGTCTTCCTGATCGTGATGCTGGTGCTGTTCATTCTGGGCTTCGTGCTGGATTTCCTCGAGATCATCTACATCGTGATCCCCATCGTGGGACCGGTGATTTATGGTGGTTCGTTCGATCCGAAATGGGTGACGATCATGGTGGCGGTGAACCTTCAGACGTCGTTCCTGACGCCGCCCTTCGGGTTTGCGCTATTCTACTTACGAGGGGTCGCGCCCAAAGAAGTCACAACAGGCCACATCTATCGTGGGATCATTCCGTTCGTGATCATTCAGGTGGTTGGGATTGCGATCCTGTGGTTCTTCCCGTCGATCGTGACCATCGTTCCGGATCTGATCCCGAATTGATCTCAAGATCTGAAGACAAATTGACAAGGAGGGCCGTATGGCCCTCCTTGCGCCTGTGTACCTAAAGCAAAGTGCTTTCAGAAAAGGAATTTCGTTTGTCCAAACCCGATTTTCAGGAGCGGTTGAGGCGCCTCGAAGAAAAACAGCATAAATCAGCGCCTCAAGTTGAACGTCCACCGGCAAGTGATAAGCGCGAAAAACTACAACGCGCACTTGAAGCAACCGACGCAGCAGGAATTTCCCGGGCGGAATCCTTTCCACCTTTTCATAAGTTCCTATTCAAGCTTGGGTTTACACCGAAACCGTTTTTTTACATGAGCTTTCTTTGGCTGATGATCATAGGTGGCGGCGTCGTTTTTCTGATATTTGGCGGTGTGCTGTACAGTGAAATTGGGGCGACGATAAAACGAGGGCCCATAGCCGGCCTGTACAGGGTAGGTTGGCAAGGCGTCTACTTGATAACTGTGATTACAGCGATCGGATTCCCTGTTTACCATAAAGTTCGTACGAAAAAGGCAGGCTTGCCGCGCTGGCGTGATCTGTAATTGCTCATTTGAACTGGATCAGGTCCCAGCGATTGCCGAACGGGTCGCGCCAGACGGCGACGGTACCATAGGGCTCATTGCGCGGGTCTTCTTCGAAATGGACGCCTGCAGTGACCATTGCGTTGTGGTCACGTTGGAAATCATCCGTTTGAAGGAAAAAGCCGACACGCCCGCCGGTTTGGTTTCCAACGGCAGCGGTCTGGCTTGGGCCATCTGCCTTGGCCAGTAGTAGGGATGCGTCGCCCGAACCCGGCGGGGCAACCCGGACCCAGCGTTTGCCACCGCCGAGATCAACATCCTGCAGCAGGGTGAAACCGAGTGTTTGGGTATAGAAGGCGATCGCGTGGTCGTAGTCCGGCACCACGAGGGTGACGGCGAAAAGACTTTGGGTCATGGGATATCAGCCTTTGGTAGGGTGGCGGTCGGGCAGTTGGATGCTGGCAACCTGTTCCGCGATTGGTGCGGTGGACAAAGGGTGGCGGCTGGAATCCGTCAGTTCAGATGGGTTGTTTACGCTAATCCATTCGCCCTGGTAATAGGCCTCAAGCCCTGAGAAGCGCGCTTTGTAACCCATCTTGGGGCTGCCCGGCACCCAGTATCCGAGGTAGACATATGGCAACCCGGCTTCGCGCGCGATGTCGATGTGATCGAGGATCATATACGTGCCCAGCGAGTTTTGCGGTTGCTGGGGGGTGTAGAATGAGTAGACCATGCTGAGGCCGTCATCCAGGACATCCGTAAGGCTAACGCCGATCAGATCTCCGGTACTTGGGTCGGCATATTCCACGACCCGGCTGCGGATCGGGGTTTCTTCGATCATCGCGGCGAACTCGAAAACGTCCATATCGGCCATTCCACCATCCGCGTGGCGGGTATCCAAGTAGCGGCGGAAGAGTTCGTATTGCTCGTCCGTGGCCCAGGGTGAGTTCGCCCTGCGTTGCAGGTACGCATTGCGCTTCGCCGCGCGTTTCTGACTTTTGTTTGGGCGGAAGGCCGTCACGTCGATCCGGGCCGACAGACAGGCTGCGCAATCGGAGCAGGACGGGCGGTACAACACGTTTTGCGACCGGCGAAACCCTTGTTGGGACAATGAGTTATTCAGCTGATCCGCACCTTCCCCCTGAAGGGCAGTGAACAATTTACGCTCCATCCTGCCCTCAAGATAAGGGCAAGGCTGTGGGGCCGTCACATAGAATTGTGGCGCGATTGGCAGCGTGTGTCGCATGAACGTTCCGTGTTTCCTTGGACCGGATGATAACAACCGATACTAAAACCGCCAAGTGATTCACGTCGTTGAATTTTTTACGCGCGCTGGTTGATCATGACAGTTCCAAGGAACGCATCGGTAAGTCCCTGGCCACGTGCGCTGGTCAGCATCATGATGACCGAGATGATTTGTATGACCGGAAAGGCCATGCTGACAAAATACCCGGCCGTGTGGGCAACCGCTTTGCCTAAATCCATCCGGGATCCGAATGAATCGCGCAGTTCGATCCCCATAAAGCGCATGCCCAGTGTGGCCGAGCCATTGGCGATGGTAATCACGCGGTAGACGAAACTGACGACGGCGTAGATCAGGGCCAGAACGAAAAAGCCCAGACCAAAGGTCAGCAGGATGGCCGCCGTACACAACAGCGAGATAAAGGCGATGTCGAACAGCCAAGCGATAAAACGCTTGGTCGCGACAGACTGGTAAAACTCCGGCTGTCGGTCTGGGTCGGGCAGGTGGGTCATATTTTGATTTCCGGCTGAGAATTTAGGACACCCTGTCCCGAATGGCGGGACAGGGCAAGGTCGGCTTAGGCGCGTTCGCCGTTTTCAGCCTCATCGTTGTTTTCACGGGCGCGTTCGTCCATGAACTGGTCAAACTCAGCCTTGTCTTTGGCGTCGCGCAGGCGGCGCAGGAAGGATTCGAATTCCTGTTGTTCGCGCTCGAGCCGGGCCAGGGTGTCGGACTTGTAGGCGTCAAACGCGCTATTGCCGGATGGCTTCATCGCACTCATGTGGCTGTGCCAGGATTTGCGACGGCTGCAGGATTTGCTGAACATGCGTTTGCTCCAGATCATATAGGCAAGAAGAGCCAGGCCAACGGGCCAGAAAAAGATGAAACCAAGGACCATGGCGGCGATCCAGGCCCCTTTGCCCTTGTCATCCATCCAGGCTTCGGCACGAGAGAGCCACCCCGGATTTTGTGGGACGGCGTGGTCGGACAATGCGGTCATTTGGGTTCTCCGGGTTTGATGTAAATTGCTTTCACATTGTCTAGATGGGGACTGAAGTGCGGGTTGCAAGGGGTCGATGTAAAAATGATTTACATTTTGATATTTGCGGTGGTTGACCTTGCTGTGGAACGGGCGCACTTTCCGCCTATGCAACATGTTGAAAATACGACACCTCCGACGCTGGATGAAATTCTGAACCTGGAAAAGCAGGTTTGGACCGCCCTGATGGAAGGCAATGCGGCTGCTGACCGGGCGTTGCTGAGCCCAGATTTTCTTGGGGTTTATCCGACGGGGTTTGCGAACCGGGATGATCATGTGGGGCAGTTTGCCGACGCGCCGACGATGGCGCGCTATGAGTTAAGCGACACCCGGTTGCGGGTTTTGACCTCGGATATCGTTCTGCTGTCGTACCGGGCCGACTATCAGCGACCCGAGGCCGAGGGTTGGGAGGCGATGCTAATCTCGTCGCTTTGGGAACGGCGGCATGACGTCTGGGTCAACAGTTTCAGCCAGGATACACCGCTGGAGGGCAAATGACCGGGCCTCTTTCCATTCAGCGCCTGCCACGTGCATTCGACCAGTCGCTTGGCGATGATGCGCGCGCGGCGGTCAGCGGCATTACATCCGAACAGGGCGAGTTGATCGCAGGGGCAGCAGGGTCCAGCCCCTATCTGAAGAACTTGATCGATCACGAAAACGATTGGTTGGCCTCAGCGTTGCAACACCCCGATGACGCGCTGGCCGACGTTTTGCAGGCTGCGCGAATGCTACCGCCGGATCAGTTGAAACCGGGGCTGCGGCTGGCCAAGCGACGGATGGCGTTGCTGACCGCTCTGGCTGATCTGGCGGGCGCGTGGCCGTTGGAAAAGGTGACCGCGGCGCTAACCGATTTTGGTGCGTTGGCGGCGGATGTGGCGGCCAAGGCCGAGATCGCCAACCTGATCCGACGCGGCAAACTGCCGGGGATGGGCCCGGACGACGTCGAAACCGCCGCAGGGATGATTATTCTGGCGATGGGCAAGATGGGCGCACACGAGTTGAATTACAGCTCGGACATCGACCTGATCGTTCTGTTCGATGAGACCCGGTTTGATCCCGATGACTTCTACGAAGCGCGGCAAGGCATGGTGCGGGCGACACGCAATTTCTGCGCCACGCTCAGCGACAAGACAGCGGATGGGTATGTATTTCGCACTGATCTGCGCCTGCGCCCGGATCCGGCTGTGACGCCGGTCTGTATGGCGGCTGAGGCAGCCGAGCGGTACTATGAAAGCCTGGGCCGCACATGGGAGCGCGCGGCCTATATCAAGGCACGCCCTTGCGCGGGCGATATTGCGGCCGGACAACGGTTTCTGGATACGCTGCGCCCCTTTGTCTGGCGGCGACATCTGGACTTCGCCGCGATTCAGGACGCTCACGACATGCGCCTGCGCATACGTGAAAATAAGGGAACCGGCGGTGCTCTGACCATTCCGGGTCATGACATGAAACTGGGGCAGGGCGGTATTCGCGAGATCGAATTCTTTACCCAGACCCGCCAGTTGATCGCTGGGGGTCGCGACCCTGACCTGCGTGTGCGCGGTACGGTGCCCGGATTGGCGGCGCTTGCCGAAAAGGATTGGGTCCCGCAGGACGTGGCCGACAAACTGACCGATCACTACCGCGCCCATCGTGAGGTCGAACACCGTATTCAGATGGTCCATGACGCTCAGACCCACAAGGTGCCGCAATCGCCGGACGGGATAGAACGCGTTGCCTGCCTGATGGGGATCGACGTCGACGAACTGACCCGTGACCTGACCCACAGACTGACCGAAGTGCACGACCTGACCGAAGGCTTTTTTGCGCCCGGTTCCTCGACGCGCGCGCCAATTGGCGAGGTGGATTTTGACCAGAACGTTCTGGCCCGCTGGACGACGTATCCCGCACTGCGATCGCAACGCGGCGCGCGGATTTTCGAACGCCTCAAGCCCGAGCTGCTATCGCGTTTGGCAAAAACGGCGCAACCGGACGAGGCGCTGCGGGCACTTGATGGTTTTCTGTCAGGCCTGCCCGCCGGCGTTCAACTGTTTTCACTGTTCGAGGCCAACCCCCAACTGATCGACCTGCTGATTGATATTGTCGGGACATCCCACGCGCTTGCGGCGCATCTGTCGCGCAATGCATCGGTGTTTGATGCGGTGATCGGCGGGAGTTTCTTTAGCGACTGGCCGGGGCAGGCTACGCTGCAGGCGGATCTAGATCAGGCCCTTTCAGAGGAATCAGATTACGAAAGCCAGTTGGATCTGGCCCGCCGCTGGTGCAAGGAATGGCACTTCCGCGTTGGCGTTCATCACCTGCGCGGGCTGATTGATGGTGAACAGGCGGGGCAGCAATACGCTCAGCTTGCAAGCGCGGTGATTGCCGCGATCCTGCCGCGCGTATCGGATCATTTTGCCCGTAAACACGGCCCTGCACCGGGGCGCGGTGCAACCGTGCTGGGCATGGGGTCACTTGGGGCTGGGCGGATCAACTCGCAATCCGATTTGGATATGATCGTGATCTATGACCCGCTGGATCAGGATATGTCCGAGGGACCGCGCCCATTGGCGACCCGCACCTATTATGCCCGGTTCACGCAGGCGCTGATCACGGCCTTGTCCGCGCCGATGTCACAGGGGCGTTTGTATGAGGTCGATATGCGCTTGCGCCCGTCGGGCAATCAGGGGCCGGTGGCGACAAGTTGGGCCAGCTTTACCAACTATCAGCAGAACGAAGCGTGGGTTTGGGAACATCTCGCCCTGACACGGGCCCACGTGATCGCCGGAGACGAAGGTCTGGCCAAAGACATCGAGGCGTTCCGTACAGGCCTGCTGTCGCAACCGCGTGACCAGCAGAAGGCCCTGCGCGAAGTGGCCGAGATGCGCGCCCGCCTGGCCGCAGCCAAATCACCAGCAGGGATCTGGGACGCCAAGAACGGCCCCGGCCGGATGATGGATATCGAGCTGATGGCCGAAACCGGGGCGATGTTGTCAGGCGTGGAACAGCGCGATGTGCATTCCGGTTTGGACGGCGCCGTCGCTGCTGGTTTGTTGGACGTCGCTCAGGCGCAAACGTTGAAGGACTGCTACGACCTATGCTGGTCCGTGCAATGTGCGGCGCGCTTGTTGTCCGGCAAGGTCATCGAAGCTGACAAGGTCGGCGAAGGGGGGGCTGCCTTCCTGTGCCGCGCGACTGGATTTGAACAGGTTGAACAGCTGCAAAGCGCGCTGCAAGACAACTACAGCACGGCCGCCGGGATCATTGGCGGCGTGATCAGGGACGAAGATAATGGCGCAGAGTAAAGATCCAAATGATCACAAAGGGTTGATCCGCGAGGCGTATCGGATCGAAGGCATCACATTGCCTGAATGCCGCAGCATTTTTCTGGACTGGGCGCTGAGCCTGCCGGCTGAACGGGACCAATCCCAGGCGTTAATCGACCTGCATGCCGCCTATTCCCAGCAGGACGCCGATCACCCGATGACGCAGGTATTGGCCGAGGGGTTACAATCTGCCAAAACCCCCAAGCGGCGGGGCGGTTGGCGATCGCGCGACCGCTAGGGCTTTTCCCTCGGGGTATTCGCGACTATGAGGGCGTCATGACCCAAACTGCCGATCACCCCCGTATCCGCCTGAAACCCAAAGCCAACGCACGTGGCCTGCGCCACGGTTTTCCGTGGGTGTATGCCAATGACATCGTGACGGATCGCCGGACGCGTAAAATCCCGGCAGGGGCACTGGCAGTGCTTGAGGATGACAAACGCGCGCCCATCGCACTGGTTGCGGTGAACCCCGACTCCAAAATCATGTGCCGCGTTCTGGACCGCGATCTGGACGGGCAACTGGACGCAGCTTGGTTCGAAACCCGCCTGCGCCGCGCGCTTGAGATGCGCGAACGCCTGTTCGACGCACCCTATTATCGCCTGATCCACGCCGAAGCGGACGGCTTTCCCGGCGTCATTATCGACCGGTTCGGCGATGCCTGTGTGATCCAGCCCAATGCCGCGTGGGCCGAGGCGCATCTGGAAACTCTGACCGAGGCTTTGGTCACTGTTACCGGCGTGACAACCGTGCTCAAAAACGCCTCGGGCCGGACCCGAGAGCTGGAAGGCTTGGACGACGTGAACGTTACACTGCGTGGTACAGCGCCAGATGCGCCGCTACCAGTGCCGATGAATGGCGCGACCTATATGGCCGATCTGACCGGCGGCCAGAAAACCGGTCTGTTCTACGACCAACGGCCTAACCATGCTTTCGCCGCGCGATTGGTGCAACCGGGCGCGCAGGTATTGGACGTCTTCAGCCACGTGGGTGGCTTCGGACTGGCCATGCTGGCTGGTGGTGCAGGGCAGGCGCTGTCTGTGGATGGATCTGCAGCCGCGCTGGATCTCGCGACCAAAGGGGCCGAGGCCTCTGGTTTTGCTGACACGTTCCAAACCCGCCAAGGCGACGCCTTCGAGGTCCTGACCCAATTGGGCGAAGAGGGCGCGCAGTTCGATGTCGTCATCTGCGATCCGCCCGCCTTTGCGCCTTCCAGACAAGCGCTGGACGCGGGCCTGCGCGCCTATGAACGTGTGGCCCGCTTGGCGGCAGCTCTGGTCAAACCCGGCGGCTATCTGGGCCTGTGCTCGTGCTCGCACGCGGCTGATCTGGGCCGGTTCCGCGACGCGTCGTCTCGTGGGATTGGTCGGGCAGGGCGACAGGCGCAGCTGATCCATACAGGCTTTGCCGGACCCGACCATCCACAACTGCCGCAACTGGCTGAAAGCGGCTATCTCAAAGCTGTGTTCTACCGGCTGTGAAGGCAGTTCTGGATACCTGCGTCATCTACCCTACGGTGATGCGAGAGATGCTGCTCGGCGCTGCCAAACTAGGCCATTTTACTCCCGTGTGGTCGGCGCGCATCCTCGAGGAATGGGCGCGTGCGGCTCGTAAGCTGGGCCCAACAGGCGAGGCTCAGGCACGCGCCGAAATCGCACTAGCGCAGACCAATTGGCCGAAAGCCGAGTTTCCTGCGGCAACCAATGTCGAACAGCGGCTCTGGCTGCCGGACAGCGCAGATATCCACGTTCTGGCAACGGCTGTTGCATCCTCGGCGGACGTGATCGTAACTGTCAACGCCAAGGACTTTCCCCGAAACATCCTGTCCGAGGAAGGGCTGGACCGCCGTGATCCGGACAATCTGTTGCACGGCTTCTGGCAATCCGATCCCGACGGCATAAGCGGCACAGCCAACCGTGTCCTGGCCGAGGCCAACCGCCTGTCGGGCGACCAATGGACCTTGCGCCCGCTGATGAAAAAAGCCCGTCTCCCACGCCTGGGCAAAGCGCTCTCTACGTAATCGGTACCCAGCTTCATCTGGCTAAAAATATCCCGGAGAGCGCGATAGGCTGGCCTCTCGGTGTTAGATCAGCCACGGGTCCAACGCTGCTCTAATGCCTCCAGGGCAGCGAGCCGTTCGTCCGTTTTCGGATGGCTCATCAACCAGGCGGGCACAACGCCAGCACGCTGCTGCGTCAGGTCTTCCAGCTTGTGAAACAACGACTTCTGCGGTCCGATTCCGATCCCGGCTTTGGTCAGCAAAGCGGCGGCATACTCATCAGCTTCATACTCATCACTGCGCGACAGGCGCGACGCCAACAGGTGTGTCAGCATATTGGCAATCCACGCGCCGATGAACGGGATAAAGCGGTTCAGCAGCATCATCAAAGCGGCCCGCAGCGCATTCTGCCCGGAAAAATCGATCATCCGGCGGCGCGCATGCCCCAGTGCCACATGACCCAATTCATGCGCGATGACGCTGGCCATTTCCTCGGCGGAAACCTCGCCACTGCGAAATTTGCGGTAGAATCCACGCGTGATGAAAATCCGCCCGTCAGGTGCTGCCAAACCGTTCACCGGGTCAATCTCATAGATGTAGACCGGCACCCGGTCGATCTCTAACGCTGCAGCCAGCCGGTCGGTCATGCGTTTCAGGGCAGGGTCGGCCAGCTCGGTGGATTTTGCATCCAGATCCTTATGTGTGCGCCAGACGGAAATCCGGTACATCACAAGGGCATAGGCAATGGCCAGCAGGATCGGGGTCAGACGTAGCATCTTACAAATATGGTTCCGGGCCGGGGATTAGGCAACCGCGCTTGAGCTTTTGTGCCATAAAGGTGAATGGGTCCAATTCTCGCCCATTTTCCCGCATAGCACGAATTCGATGCAAGGTTTTCAACAAGGTAGATTTTGTTATGAAGAGTTTCTGTTTGCGGATGTACATATTTTGCCTGCGATCATTGGGGATGTACGGCATTCTTGTGTCTGTAGCATCGGCCGGGGCGCTGGCCGTCGGCTTTTCTAAGGGGTTCCACATTGGACCGTTGGTTTTGTCCACATCGATTGCGTTAGCTATCAGTTTGGCGATGGCCATTTCGAAGCTGACGCCAAGTTGGCTGGCTGACCCCGCTGGAATGATCAAAGCCTTTGTCATTTTTGTGGGCTCGGGGCCGCTCGTTCTTCTATTCGGGATCGTCAGTATGACCGTAGTTCTGCCCATGGAACTAGACGCTTCACTGGGTAAATCGCTTTCTATTCTGATCGCGCTTCCCGCATGGGCTTTGGGGGTTGGTTTGGGCTGGACCGCCCTAATTTATGGAATTCTGCCGGACAAAAGCCAGCCCGGTCCTTCACCGCTGCCCGGCGCAGCACCTCCGCCGCCACCGACTACAAGCGCTGATTTGCGAAGCCTACGTCAGTCCCGTATGAGTCGATGAGTACTGAAGAAACGCGCCCATTCATATCGGCTTAGTCGTCGTTTCGGCGGCTTGCGCGGCGCATTTTTACAATCAATATATCGTCACAGTGTGAAACACAGTGGCTGCCAGACTTGTCGCAGGGCAGGTCGCGCCATAACTTTGAAATTATGTGGTCATTTGCCGATATCCGCCCGGCCTATAGCAGGGCTGAACGTGTCAGTGATGGCGTTGTTCATATCCTTGGCGTCACTGCGGCTATCGTTGCCGTTCCGGCGCTGATCGCGTTGACCGCCCTATACCGGACTGAGCCTGCTGCGGTTCTTGGGGTCTCGGTCTACGGCTTCACTCTTATTCTGATGCTGTCGTTTTCGGCTTTGTACAATATGGTACAATCTGATCGATGGAGTGAGTTGCTGCGCCGCCTCGATCACTCGGGGATTTACGTCAAAATTGCAGGTACTTACACGCCATTCATCTTACTTTCCGGTGCCCCAATGACCGGACTCATGATCGGTCTTTGGTCATCTGCGACCCTTGGATCAATCCTGAAAATGATCGACCCTCACCGGTTCCGTTGGTTTGGTTTGGCGCTGTATGTGTTGATGGGATGGGCGTCCGTCTGGGCGGGTCAATCGCTGCTGGCCGACTTGTCGCAGCCTGTTGTGGCGCTGATGATCACCGGAGGCATCGTCTATACCGCGGGCATCGCCTTTTATCTTCTGGATTGGTTGCCGTTCCACAACACAATCTGGCATGTCTTCGTTCTGACAGGCAGCGTGTTGTTTTTCCTTGCGGTTTCGTTCCGTATTGCCTGGGCGCCGGTCCTGCAGATATGACGGTCAGCGGGTCAGTTCCCGCATCCCCTGTTCCAAACCGGCCAGCGTCATCGGCACCATGCGGTCCTCGAAAACCTCGCGGATCATGCCGATGGAATGGGTGTATTCCCAGTACTTTTCCGGCACCGGATTGATCCACAGATTTGATGTCCACTGCTCGCGCGCGCGCTGCAGCCAGACCTGACCGGCTTCTTTGTTCCAATGTTCGTTCGCGCCTCCGGGATAGGCAATCTCATAAGGGCTCATCGAGGCGTCGCCGACGAAGATGCACTTGTAGTCTGAACCATAGGTGCGCAGTACTTCGTGGGTCGGAGTCTGCTGATCCCATCGGCGGTGATTGTCACGCCAGACGCCTTCATACAGGCAGTTGTGAAAGTAGTAATATTCCAGATGCTTGAACTCGGTTCTTGCAGCGGAAAACAGCTCTTCGACAACTTTGATATGTGGATCCATCGAGCCGCCCACATCCAGAAACAACAGCACTTTGACTGCGTTGTGACGCTCGGGGCGGGTTTTGACGTCGAGATAGCCATGTTCGGCGGTGGCGCGGATGGTGCCGTCCAGATCCAGTTCCTCGGCCGCACCTTCGCGGGCCCAGCGACGCAGGCGCTTCAGCGCGACCTTAATATTGCGCGTACCCAGTTCAACCGTGTCGTCCAGGTTCTTGAATTCGCGCTTGTCCCACACTTTTACGGCGCGCTGATGACGGCTTTCCTTCTGGCCGATCCGCACACCTTCGGGGTTATAGCCATAAGCCCCGAACGGCGACGTCCCGGCGGTGCCGATCCACTTGTTGCCACCCTGGTGGCGGCCTTCTTGATCCTTGAGACGCTCGCGCAGCGACTCCATCAGTTTTTCAAAGCCGCCCATGGCCTCGATCTCGGCTTTTTCTTCGTCGGACAGGTGTTTCTCGGCCATCTTGGCCAGCCATTCGGCAGGGATATCGACAGCTTCGAGCACCTGATCAAAGCTGATCTCTTCGAGACCTTTGAAGCTGGCGGCAAAAGCTTGATCGAACTTGTCGATATTGCGCTCGTCCTTCACCATCGACACGCGAGCGAGGTAATAGAACGCCTCGACATCATAGGTCGCCAGACCCTTTTTCATGCCTTCCAGAAAAGTCAGATACTCGCGCAGTGATACGGGAATGCCAGCTTTGCGGAGGTTTTCGAAAAAGGGCAGAAACATGCGTTAACCCACCAAACGAACCAGGATCAGGGAAAGCACCAGACCTACAATGGCAAATGCGATGCCGTAACCGGCCGCATATTGGGCAATATCCGCGCCGCTGCCATTGCGTTTGCGAGCCTTCATCGCGCCAAGGATCGCCCCTAACAACGCCATTCCCAAAACTACGACCATGCGTTACCCGCCTCTGTTGTTGGTGGGCGGACCTTCGGCAACTTCCTGCATCAGCGACCGGACCACGACTTCCGAGCCAAAGCCGTATCGCGCCCATGCAAGACTGTCCAGTCTGACGGTACGTGCCTGATTTGGTCGTCCGGCCTGATTGAGCGCTTCTGATTTCAACAAAAGCAGAGTAGCCAACTGAGCGGCGTTTTCAGCCCGCGACATGACAGCTATTGCCTTGTCTAATTCAGGCAGGACCTCCGGTCCCTTGCCCTGCGCAAGTGCGAAGGCAGCAGTTTGGGTAGTCACATAGGCTTGATGGATTTCAGTTCCCGGCGTCCCGCGCAGATACCGCATGGCAATTTCGTATTGTTCGATCGCTTCGCGGGAATCGTCGAATTGTGCCATTCGGCCGAGGATATAGTGCGGATATGCCCGCCGGTGGTCGGTCCAACCCTGTTCACGTCCGATCTGGACCGCTTTTTCCGCAGCTTTCACTCGGTTACGGGTGCTTGGCCTTGATCCAAGCGATTTTTGGACGGCGTTGATCCACTCGCGCGGGGTGTCCGAAACGGGTTGCGCGGGTAAAGTGTCGCCGCGCGGGTTCAGTCGGCGAAGGATGCCGGGCAAAACGGCTTGCACTTGTTCGCGTGTCATGCCGCTGCGCAATTGGGGTGAGTAAGCCGTGCGCAGGATCAGCATGTCAAAACCGGTCAGAATGGTGTGGATGTTGTCGTCGTTGAACACCGAATCCGGCAGGTGATACAGGTCATTCAGCGGCCCCAGAGCCTGCGCCAGTTCCTCGTGCAGGCAGTCGCGCTTTTCCTGCGGGCTCACGTCATAGGGAATGAAAATGCCCAGCCGTTCGCGGCTGCGCAGCGCGGTCCAACTGCTTTTCCGTTTGCGCCGGTCCTGTCGATATTCCTCAAAGCTGGATGCGTTGGGAACCACGAAACAGGCGGCTTGCGGCAGGATGCGCTGGATCTGCTCCTGGCTAACGGCCTCGATTGTTATGTTGGCCTGGCCATCCGTTATCTGGCGAATGTCGATCCCGGCCTCGCGTTGCAGACGCGTCAACAACCGGGTCAGATCGCGCTGCATTGACGGTGTGGGTGATCCCGTAAGTCGAACGGTGACGGGGACCTCGAACCGAGTGAAGACGGGTAATGTGGCGCCGCCTTCGAGCGCGAAGTGCAAAGAAAGGAAATCGGCTGCAATATTAGCGTTCGACCGGGCGGGTGGTCTGGGTCGGGTTGACGTGAACGCTTTGGCGGGCGGCAGGTTCGCCTCGATCGCCTTAACGCGTGTTGGCGGTTCAGGGGGGGTAACCGCGGTGCATCCGGCGACAGCAAAGCCAATTAGGACCGCAGCGACCCTGATCATGGGCGTTGATACCGGATAAAGGGCGTTTGCTTGCCGATCCGATCATAGAGATTGCGCGCCGTGTGATTGAACTCTTGCGTCAGCCAATAGACAGAAGGCGCGCCTTTCCGGTCGGCCTCGTCATAAACGGCCTGTATCAAGGCGCGGCCAACGCCGGTTCCGCGCGCCTCGGGCCGGGCGAACAGGTCTTGCAGATAGCAAACGCTTTCCTCTTTCCACGCATGGCGGTGAAATAGGTAATGGGTCAGGCCAACAAGATGACCATCCGCTTCGGCCACGAAACAGGAAAAATCATTGGGATCATCCCCAAGCAGCCGTGCGAAGGTGCTGTCATATGTCTGCTCTGGCACGGTCGTTTCGTAGAACGCCAGATAGTCGCGCCACATCTCGGCCCATTCGGCGCGATCTTCGGGCTGCAGCGCCCGGATATTGAGGGTGTCAGACAAGCATTGGCTCCTATGTCGTCAGGCCGGACTGCCCGACGACGCCGGACGGCCATTTGGCCAATGCTGACACCCGGCCCCCCGCAAGGCAAGCGGGGATCACCAAGTGTTCAATATTCTCAGCGTTTGCTGCGTGCCATGAAGGCGAGACGTTCAAACAGGTGAACGTCCTGTTCGTTTTTCAGCAGCGCGCCGTGCAACTTGGGCAACGCATTGGCCCCGTCGCGTTTGAGGTCCTCGGCGGTCAGGTCTTCGGCCAGCAACAGCTTGAGCCAGTCCAGCACTTCCGAGGTTGATGGTTTCTTTTTTAGCCCCTGCGTTTCACGGATTTCGTAAAACTGGGTCAGCGCTGTGGTCAGCAATGCATCCTTGATGCCCGGGTGGTGCACGTCGACGATCCGGCGCATGGTCGCCTCATCCGGAAAGCGGATATAATGGAAGAAACAGCGCCGCAGGAACGCGTCGGGCAGTTCCTTTTCGTTATTCGACGTAATGATCACAATCGGTCGGATTTTGGCTTTGATGGTGTCCCCGGTTTCGTAGACGTGGAACTCCATCTTATCGAGCTCTTGCAGCAGGTCATTGGGAAATTCGATATCGGCCTTGTCGATCTCGTCGATCAGTAGCACGACTTTCTCATCAGATTCAAAGGCCTGCCACAGTTTGCCCTTGCGGATATAGTTCGACACGTCATGCACGCGCTCGTCGCCCAACTGGCTGTCGCGCAACCGGCTGACCGCGTCATATTCGTACAGGCCCTGCTGTGCGCGGGTGGTGGACTTGACGTTCCACTCGATCATCTTCAGCCCCAGCGCACCGGCAACCTGCTTGGCCAGTTCGGTCTTGCCGGTTCCGGGTTCACCCTTGACCAACAGGGGACGTTCCAGCGTAACGGCGGCATTCACCGCAATTGTCAGGTCATCGGTGGCAACATATTCAGCTGTACCTTGGAAACGTGCGGTCATGGGCCCCTCATTCAATATCGCGCGGCATGTGTCCTTGGGGTTATAGCGGGGTGAAAAATTTGACAAGACAGGTCGCTGCGTCGCGCAGGGCGAAATTGATGTGCGACTCCAATGCCTTTGGTTGATTCGGGCGCTAACATAGGGCGCGACAATTTTGGGAGCACCCAAAAAAAGCCTGCCAATTTTCACAGAAAAACAAGGATTTGTTGTTTTAAGTCTCACATTTAGATGACCTGAAACAGCACGCAGCCGGGCAAAGTTTCCATAGTGACATTCCCCCCGCTGTCGGATAAACGCTCCGCAGAAGGGGATTGCCGCATGTCAGGTGAAGCAAAGGTGACCGGCGTTGCAGGCCACACCGAGGGAGCAAAAATGAAGCAGGAAGTATTTCTGCCAGAGGATTATCGTCCAGCCGAAGACGAACCATTCATGAACGACAAGCAGTTAGAGTATTTTCGTCGTAAGCTGCTGGATTGGAAAACCGAACTTTTGGCAGGCAGCCGCGACACGATCGAAGGGCTGCAGGACAACACTCGCAACATTCCGGACGTCGCAGACCGCGCAAGCGAGGAAACTGACCGTGCGCTGGAACTGCGGACACGTGATCGCCAGCGCAAGCTGGTGGCCAAGATTGACTCGGCCCTGCGCCGGATCGACGAAGGCGAATACGGATATTGCGAGAAAACGGGCGACCCGATTTCGCTGAAGCGTCTGGATGCGCGCCCGATTGCGACCATGACGCTTGAGGCGCAGGAACGCCACGAGCGCCGCGAAAAGGTCCACCGCGACGATTGATCGCTGGAAAAATCAGAATTCTCAAACGCCGGGGTCTTTTGCTCCGGCGTTTTTGCTTTAAGCCAGTGATATGAATATCAACGGTCTGAAATTTGGCATCATCGGCGGTGGTATTGGTGGGATTGCCGCCGCTCTGGCGTTGCGGCAACGCGGCGCTCAGGTCGTGGTTTTTGAGCAGGCAGCCGAATTGACCGAGGTCGGCGCCGGCTTGCAGATCAGCGCCAACGGAATGGTCGTACTGCGTGCTCTGAACGTTGTCGGTGAAACGCCGGAGGGGGGGCAGCGGTCCCACGGAACGGTGTTGCGCGACTATCGGGCAGGGCGATCTGTCAGTGAGATACCGGCACCGGCCGCTGGACCGACCTACTACTACCATCGTGCTGACCTGCTGGGATTGCTGCACAAAGCAGCGCTTCGGGACGGTGTCGAGTTTCGACTGGGCGCACGAGTTGCGCAGGTGCGCAAACATCCCTCCGGATCCGAGATTATTCTGGAAGATGGTACAGACCGGCACGTTGATTGTGTGATTGCCGCCGACGGTGGGCGAAGCACGATCCGCGCAGACCTGAACGGGCCCGAAGCACCAAAATTCACCCATCAGGTGGCCTGGCGCGCGACGATTCCTTGGGCGCGTCGCGATCCCAAACCGCGCGCCGTTCTGACGATGGGGCCGGGCCGGCACGTTGTCACGTATCCTCTGCGCGATCACACTTTGATGAACGTTGTCGCGATCGAGGAACGATCCGATTGGCAGGAAGAAGGCTGGCGCCGACGCGGCGACCCCGAGGAACTGCGCGCTCGATTTTCCGACTTTGGCGGCGTGGTCGGGGAAATTCTGGGGCAGGTACAGGAACCCCACATCTGGGCGTTGATTCTGCGACCCGTCGCAGAACGCTGGCAGAACGGGCGCATTGCATTGTTAGGGGATGCGGCTCACCCGACACTCCCCTTTATGGCGCAGGGTGCCTGTCTTGCGCTTGAAGATGCGTGTGTCCTGGCCCGATCTTTTGATGATCAATCCGGGATAGAGCAGGCGCTGTCCACCTATGAAACCCGCCGTCACCGAAGGGCGCAGCGCGTGGTGGCTGCGGCTGGTGCCAATGCCCGAAATTTCCACCTGCGCGGCCCGATGCGGTTGGCCGCACAGGCGGCTCTGATGGCGGTCGGGCCACGATTGTCTCGGAAATACGACTGGATATACAGCTACGACGCGACGGCCTGAGGTTTCACAGGTCCAAGTCGACCCAGACCGGGACATGGTCCGAGGGCTTTTCATGCCCGCGAATCTCGGCATCAATCCTGCAATCGCGCAACAGATCGGCGGCCTGCGGCGTAAGAAGAAAATGGTCGATACGGATCCCGTCATTCCGGTTCCAGGCACCGGCCTGGTAGTCCCAGAACGAATAATGCTCAGGACCTTGGGTGACGGCGCGGAACGCTTCCGTGAACCCCAGATTCAGGATCTTGAGAAACGCGGCGCGGCTTTCCGGCCGGAACAGAGCATCCTCGCGCCATGCATCTGGACGTTTTGCGTCTTCGGCCTGCGGGATGATGTTGTAATCCCCAGCCATTAGCGCGGGCTCTTCGCTCGTCAGCAAATCGCGCGCGCGGTCATATAGCCGCTCCATCCAGGACAGCTTGTATTCGTATTTCGGACCCGGCACCGGGTTACCGTTCGGCAAATACAGACCGCAGATCCGAAGGGCTTTTTTGCCAATGACGGTCGCCTCAATCCAACGGGCCTGTTCGTCCTCGTCGTCACCAGGAAGGCCCCGAGTCACATCTTCAAGTGGCAGCTTGGACAGGATCGCCACGCCGTTGAAGCTCTTTTGCCCGTGGGTTTCGACGTTGTAACCGCGCTCTTCAAACAGCTCGCGGGGAAAATTCTCGTCGATCGACTTGATTTCTTGCAGCAGCACAACGTCCGGCTGCGCGTCATCCAGCCAACGGGGCAGGGCTTCGGCCCGCGCTTTGATGCCGTTAATGTTGAACGTGGCGATTTTCATGCGCGATCCTCCGGCTGGCTGCCGGTTGATCTATCCCTTAACCGCGCGGGCAGAGCAAGCTCACATTGAAAATGAAGTGCCGCAGCCGCAGGAAGAGGTTGCGTTGGGGTTCTCGATCACAAACCGCGCGCCGATCAGTTCCTGCGTAAAATCGATCACCGCGTTTTCCAGAAACGGCAACGAAATCGCGTCGACGATCACTTTCTGGCCTTTGCCTTCCAGCACAAGGTCGTCTTCTTTCGGTTCGTCCAGTGCGATTTCGTATTGAAATCCGGAACATCCGCCGCCTTCCACTGCGACGCGCAGGGCTTGTCCCTGATCGGCTGCACCGATCTCGGCGAGACGTTCAAAGGCGCGTTCTGTAACTGTGGGGGGCAGATTCATGCCAAACTCCAAAGGTTTATTTCCTTTACGCCTTACAATATAGAAAGTGCAAGGACAGGCGACAAGGACAAGGCCTTTGAACATAGCGGGTTTTGCCTCGAACCCAGGCCGCGCCAGGGGGCGGCTTGTGCCAGAGGAGGAAAGCAGTTTCCGGTCATGCTTTCAACGCGACAGGGACCGGATCATTCACGCCAGCGCGTTTCGGCGGCTTAAGCACAAGACACAAGTGTTTGTTGAGCACGAGGGCGACAGCTATCGCACGCGCCTGACCCATTCTATCGAAGTTGCACAGGTCGCGCGAACAATCGCCGGAGCTTTGGGCTTGAACGGCGAACTGACCGAGGCCGTGGCGTTGGCGCATGATCTGGGACACACACCGTTCGGACATACCGGCGAAGATGCCCTACATGCGCTCATGGAGCCTTACGGCGGATTTGACCACAACGCACAGGCCATTCGCATCGTCACGAAGCTGGAACGCCACTATGCCGAGTTTGACGGATGCAACCTGACATGGGAGTGCCTAGAGGGGATCGCCAAGCATAACGGGCCGGTCACCGGTGATTTGCCGTGGGCACTGGCCGAGTGCAACGCGAGTTTCGATCTTGAGCTTTACACTCATGCCAGTGCCGAAGCACAAGTTGCCGCCCTTTCGGATGACATAGCCTATAACAACCATGACCTGTTGGACGGGTT
The DNA here is from genome assembly GCF_059611225.1 of Ruegeria sp. CDSA246. Taxonomy (NCBI): domain Bacteria; kingdom Pseudomonadati; phylum Pseudomonadota; class Alphaproteobacteria; order Rhodobacterales; family Roseobacteraceae; genus Ruegeria; species Ruegeria sp. CDSA246. Next base: position 254,881 of record NZ_JBXWPD010000005.1, read on the forward strand.
GAGGGCGGGTCTGTTCACGGATGATGAAATCGGGCAATTGCCTATCGTCGGTGACTGCTATGCCGCGGTGGATCGGAGATATCCGGGTTTGGATTCTTATCGGCGCCGGCATGAGGCGCTGCGCCGTGTTTTCGGCGTCATGGTTTCCGATGTAATTGTCACGTCGCGTGGGCTGATCACGAGTTCGGGCGCGGAGACCGTCGAGGAAATTCGCAATCTTGGTTATCCGGTCATCCAGTTCTCGGGCGGTTTGTGGGCACAACTCAGGGAAATCCGCGCCTTTTTGTTCAAGCAGATGTACCGCGCGCCCAGCGTCATGGATGTGCGCGCCGAGGTTAGCAAAGTCGTGGAAGATCTGTTCCCAATCTACATGAACGATCCGAAACAGATGCCCGCGCGCTGGCATGAGGATATTGAGGCGGCCAGCGATGAAACAGCGCTGGCGCGGATTGTCTCGGACTACATTGCAGGCATGACCGACCGATTTGCCCTGCAGGATCACGCAAGGCTGGCTGGTGCCTGATCACTCGACCCCGATGTAAGCCAACGCCCAGACCTGCTGGCCCGACTGTTCGGCGGCCAGGTCGGGGTCATCGGTCGGGGGGAAGACGATCATAGTGGGGCCGTAGCCGCCAACACCCATCGGCGCACCGTCGGCGTGTGTCGCGACGATGGGTTGATGGGCGGTTATGCTGTCCCAAGGAATTTCAGACTGATAGCCATCCATGGCCATTGGCTTGGCGGTTTTTCCTTCGGCCCCGGCCATGATCAACAGGTCCGACAGGCGTGGCCCGGAAAAGGCGATGTCGCTCTGATTGTCTTCCGGGCCGTAAGGAATAGTGATTTCAACCTGCTCCAGTCCGTCCAACATGGCCGCATCAAAGCCGGCGGCTCCGTCGTGCTGAACCTCCAAGTATCCCAGCAGACCGCCATCGTTTTCACCGCGGGCTGGCAGGTTGGTTTCCGTGACCGCTCCGCCAAGGGTCAAAAGTACATGGCCTTGCGGTTCAGGCATGTCGGCCCAAAGCGGCAGGGCAGAGGTCAGAACGAAGGCGATTGGCAGGGCAAGGCGCATAGGGGTGTCTCCGGCTTGAATTTCCACCGACGTTAGCTGAGTCTACCGCTAATCCAAGCCCAAACTGATCGCTTCCATTGACCTTGCCGCTTTGCGTGGTAAACCGCCGGGCAAGCAAAAGGACATCCGAAATGAACCTGTTTTCCGAGATCCGCGGCCTCGTGCTGGACGCGCTGGCACAGATGCAGTCCGAAGGCGCATTGCCCGAGGGGCTGAGTTTTGACAACGTGGCGGTCGAACCGCCGCGCGATGCGGCGCATGGCGACATGGCAACCAACGCCGCGATGGTGCTGGCGAAACCGGCCAAGATGAAGCCGCGCGACATTGCCGACGTGTTAGCCGGAAAGCTGGCGGCGGATGCCCGGATCACCAGTGCCGAAGTTGCCGGGCCGGGCTTTTTGAACCTGCGTCTTGCGGCATCGGTGTGGCAGGGTGTGTTGGCAGCGGTGTTGGATCAGGGCACTGATTATGGCCGCTCGTCCATGGGGCATGGCCAGAAAGTGAACGTAGAGTACGTGTCCGCGAACCCCACTGGGCCACTTCATGTGGGCCATACGCGGGGTGCTGTGTTCGGAGACGCTCTGGCGAGCTTGCTGGCGTATTCGGGCCATGACGTGACCCGTGAGTATTACATCAACGACGGCGGCGCGCAGGTGGATGTACTGGCGCGGTCCGCGTATGAGCGGTATCGCGAGGCCAATGGCCTGAGCCCTGAGATTGCCGAAGGTCTCTATCCCGGTGACTATCTGATCCCGATCGGCGAGGCGCTGAAAGAGAAATACGGCGACGGCCTGATCGACAAGCCGGAAAGCGAATGGCTGGAAGAGCTGCGCGAGTTCTCGACCGACGCGATGATGGATCTGATCCGCGCGGACTTGAGGGCGCTGGGTGTCGAGATGGACGTGTTCTACTCAGAAAAGTCGCTCTACGGCACCGGCAAGATCGAGGCGGCACTACAGTCACTGACTGACAAGGGCCTGATCTACGAAGGTGTGCTTGAGCCGCCCAAAGGCAAGAAGCCCGAGGATTGGGAGCCGCGCGAGCAAACCCTGTTCAAATCGACCGAGCATGGCGATGACGTCGACCGCCCGGTTAAGAAATCGGATGGCAGCTGGACCTATTTCGCCCCGGATATCGCTTATCACTATGACAAGGTGACCCGTGGCTTTGATGCACTGATCGACGTGTTTGGTGCAGACCACGGAGGCTATGTGAAACGGATGAAGGCGGCTGTTTCCGCGCTGTCCGATGGCAAGGTGCCGCTAGATATCAAGCTGACGCAATTGGTGAAACTGTGGAAGAATGGCGAGCCGTTCAAGATGTCCAAGCGGGCAGGGAACTTTGTCACTCTGCGCGATGTGGTCGATCAAGTTGGCCCGGACGTGACCCGGTTCGTAATGCTGACCCGCAAGAACGACGCGCCGCTGGACTTCGATTTCGACAAGGTGCTGGAACAAAGCCGCGAGAACCCTGTGTTCTACGTGCAATACGCCCATGCACGTGTCATGAGCGTACTGCGCCGTGCCGCCGAGGCGGAAATCGCTACGGATGACGCGACCCTCAAGGGTGCTGATCTTGGCAAGATCGACCATGCCGCAGAGCTGACGGTGGCCAAAAAGCTGGCTGAATGGCCGCGTCTGATCGAAATTGCCGCACGCACCAATGAACCGCATCGGGTTGCCTTTTACCTGTATGAGCTGGCGGGTGACTTCCACGCGCTATGGAATAAGGGCAACGATGAAACGCAACTGCGATTCATTCAGGATGGCGATGTTGCCACAAGCCAATCAAAAATCGCATTGGCCCGGGCCGTTTCTGTTGTGATTTCAGCGGGCTTGGGTATTCTTGGCGTCACTCCGGCGCAGGAGATGCGGTAACTAACACCGCCCGACGCGCCGGTACGAGGTAGGCAAGAAATGACCCGCGCGCCACTTTTTAAGGCGCAATCGGGCGGTGAGGCGGACATGGCAAGTTACGATTACTCGGGGCAGATGCGCCCCGAGGAGATGCATTACACGAATCAGCCGCATCCTGAGGATGGGTATGAGTATCCCGACGACTCCTATGGCTATGAACAGGCTCCGCGAGGGGCAGGGCTGGGCCGTATCGTCAACGTCATGGGTGCAGTAGCGTCGCTGGCATTGGTCGCCGGGATTGGCGTCTGGGGCTTCAAACTGGTGATGCGCGACGTTAGTGGCGTGCCTGTTGTTCGCGCCATCGAAGGGCCAATGCGCATTCAGCCGGAAAACCCCGGCGGCACCCCGGCCGATCACCAGGGTCTGGCCGTCAATGCCGTGGCAGCCGTTGGAACGGCAGCACCGCCAGCAGATCGCTTGATCCTTGCGCCGCGCCCGGTTTCGCTGACAGACGAAGATACGCCTGTTGAACCGCTGAAGCCGACGCAGGCCGTGCATGTCGTCGAAGAAGAGATCTCGGATCAAGAGGCTGCGCAGCTGCGCCAGAATACAGTCGATGCCCTGGTTGCCGAATTGGCCGGTGGGGCGGCGAAAGCGAATGAACCGGCAGAGCAGGGCGTACAACTCGCCTCGTTGGCACTGCCCGAGGAAGAGCCGGCCATTGATCCTGCTGATCTGGCCGCACAATTACCGGACCCGGAACTGGCGGCACTGCCCGGTGTCCGCCGGTCCCTGCGTCCGTCCACGCGCCCAGCCCGAGCGACGCCAAGCGGGATTTCATCCAACAGCAGTACCGAAGCTGCGATCAACGCCGCTGTCAAAGCCGCCGTTGGCGTGGACGTGGATCCGAATACCCTTTCCAAAGGCACGCGCATGGCCCAGCTCGGTGCGTATGAAAGCTCGGATGTGGCCCGTGCGGAATGGGATCGCATGAATGGCCACTTTGGCGAGTATATGGCTGGAAAACAACGTGTTATCCAGAAGACCTCAAGTGGCGGTCGGACATTCTATCGTCTGCGTGTTCTTGGGTTTGATGACCTGAGCGACTCGCGTCAGTTCTGTGCCGCTCTGGTCGCACAAGGTGCAGACTGTATCCCGGTTGCCGTTCGGTGACATTCGGTGCTGCGATCACCGATGCCGAAGGGCTGCGCCTGACGTCAGAGGAAAAGAGACTATTCCAGCAGATGAACCCATTCGGGTTCATTTTGTTTGCGCGCAACATTGATACAGCTGAACAAGTTCGCGCCCTATGCGATGACTTTCGTGATGCCGTAGGGCGCAATTGCCTTATCACCATCGATCAGGAAGGTGGCCGTGTGCAGCGTCTGCGCGCGCCATTGGCACGCGAATGGATGCCGCCCCTGGATCATGTGGGCCGCGCAGGGGATCAGGCGGAACGCGCCATGTACCTGCGGTATCGACTGATCGCAAAAGAGCTATTCGAGCTTGGCATTGACAGCAACTGCGCCCCGATGGTCGATTTGGCGCGCGACGATACCCATGCGTTTTTGAAGAACCGCTGTTATGGCTCTGATCCCAAACGGGTTTCAGCTCTTGGGCGCGCGGTTGCCAAAGGCCATCTGGATGGGGGTGTGTTGCCAGTTCTCAAGCACATGCCGGGGCATGGATTGGCAACGCTGGACAGCCACCATGACCTGCCGCATGTGGACCTGACACAGGACCAGCTGGAGCAAGCGGATTTCGAACCGTTTCGGGCGCTGAACGATCTGCCGATGGGGATGACGGCGCATCTGGTCTATGACCGGATTGATCCGCAACCAGCTACGATTTCATCTGCGATGATCGGGCTGATCCGCGAAAAAATCGGTTTTGACGGTCTGATCATGACCGACGATATCTCGATGAAAGCGCTGAGTGGCGCGCCCGAAGACATTGCGCGTCAGTCACTGGCCGCAGGGTGCGACGTGGTTCTGCACTGTAACGGAAGGTTTGACGCGCGTGCCAAGGTGCTGGAAGCAGCCGGAGAAATGACCGCGCAAGCGCAAAAGCGCGCGGAAAGGGCGTTGTCGATGCGACAGAAGCCTGTGGAACTTGACATCCAAGCGGCCGAAGCGGAACTATCTGCCCTAATGGGCGGGCAGGTATATGAACGATAATCTCTTTAGCGAAGACCCGGCCTCGGTCGCGGATCGTCTTGCGGCAGAGGCGTTGATTGTTGATGTCGACGGGTTCGAAGGTCCGTTGGATGTATTGTTGACCCTGTCGCGAACCCAAAAGGTCGACCTTCGGAAAATCTCGGTTCTCGCGCTTGCGCAGCAGTACCTGTCCTTTGTGGAAAAGGCGCGCGCGCTGCGGATTGAACTGGCGGCGGATTATCTGGTCATGGCCGCCTGGCTGGCCTTCCTTAAATCCCGGCTTTTGTTGCCACCGGATCCGGATGACGAAGGCCCCTCGGGCGAGGAACTGGCCGCTCACCTGGCGTTCCAGTTGGAACGCCTGCAGGCCATGCGCGACTCTGCCGCGCGTCTCATGGCCCGTGATCAACTGGGGCGCGATTTCTTCAAACGCGGGCAGGGTGAGGATATCACCCGTATCCGCACCGTGACTTACTCTGCCACGCTGTTGGATCTGATGCAGGGATACGCCCGTATCCGAACTCGTGACGAGTTCCGCCCCTTTGTCATGGACCGCGATTCAGTGTTCACAATGGAACAAGCGCTAGAGCGGATGCGCCCGCTGATCGGGTTTGCCGGGGCTTGGACGGATATGGAATCCTATCTGCCCGAGGGCTGGGACGCTGACCCGGTGCGTCGCCGCTCGGCCACTGCAGCGACCTTTGCTGCCTCGCTTGAGCTGGTGAAAGAAGGACATATGGAGATGAAGCAAACCGAGACGTTTGCACCGATCCATTTGCGCAAAAGGACTGACACACGTGACTGACGAACCGCAAGACGAAGGCACCGGCACTCTGTTCGAAGCGCCACCCTTGGCGGAACAGGAGCGCATGGTCGAGGCTGTGCTGTTCGCCAGTTCCGAGCCAGTGACGATCGCCGACCTTGAGGCGCGGATGCCCCATGGCAGCGACGCGGCGCAAGCGGTTGAAATTTTGCAGAAACGGTACGAAGGCCGCGGTATCCGTATCGTCCGCGTGGGTGAGGCTTGGGCTATTCGCACCGCCCCCGATCTGGGCTTTCTGATGCAAAAGGAAACGGTTGAAACCCGCAAGTTGAGCCGCGCAGCCATCGAAACGCTGGCCATCGTCGCCTATCATCAGCCCTGCACCCGTGCCGAGATCGAAGAGATCCGGGGCGTCTCGGTTTCGCGCGGTACAATCGATCAACTGTTGGAAATGGAGTGGATCCGTCTGGGCCGCCGCCGGATGACACCCGGCCGTCCGGTCACCTTTGTTGTGACGCCACAGTTTCTGGATCATTTCGGGTTGGAAAACGCCCGCGATCTTCCGGGGCTCAAAGAATTGCGGGCTGCTGGGTTGCTGGAAAACCGGCCGCCCCCGGGCACGATGCCATTGGGCGAAGGGAGTGATGACAGTGAAGATGAGGACCAGACCGAGCTGTTCGAGGAAGAGTGATAACTTGGCCCTTTTGTTGCCGTTGGAATCACCTATGTTGTGGCCAAGCTGAGGAGTTGAGCAATGAATATGAATCGCATCATCGACATGATCATCCGCCAGATCATGCGGCGGGTCGTCAACAAAGGAATCGACAAGGGTTTTGATGTGGCGGGCCGGATGGGAAAGCCGAAACAAAGATCGGCTGTGCCTCATGACACTGGCGCAAATGACGACAGCAATCGTCAAGCCTAGCAGGTAAGCCCGGCGCAGCGCGTAATCTGAACGTGCGCCGGTTCAAGAAGTGTTAACCAACAGCCTTGAAGTGTTTGGACAGTTTCAGCCCCTGTCCCTGATAATTCGACGCGATGCCCGCACCATAAAGCTGCGTGGGCATTTCGGTCATCTTCTCATAGACCAGCCTCCCGACGACCTGCCCATGTTCCAGAACAAAGGGAGCCTCGTGGCAGCGTACTTCCAGCACGCCGCGTGATCCCGCTCCGCCCGCCGCGGCGTGACCGAAGCCGGGATCGAAGAATCCGGCATAGTGCACCCGGAACTCGCCGACCATTGCGAGGTAGGGGGCCATTTCAGCCGCATACATCGGGGGAATATGGACCGCCTCGCGGCTGACCAGGATATAGAATGCGCCGGGGTCCAGGATGATACGGCCATCGGTGGTGCGCACCTCTTCCCAGTATTCTTGCGGGTCATATTCCCCAATCCGGTCCAGATCGATCACACCGGTATGCGGTTTGGCCCGATAGCCAACCAGATCAGTGTCGGGCAATTGCAGGTCGACCGAGAATCCCAGCCCATCCTGAATGACTGCCGGTCCGTCGACCAGTGGCGAGTCGTTGTGCAGCGCGGTCAGTTCCGCGTCGCTGAGCACTGCCTGACCCTGACGAAAGCGAATCTGGTTCAGCCGCATGCCCGGTCTCACCAGAACCGAGAATGAGCGTGGACAGATCTCGGCAAAAAGCGGCCCGGTATAGCCTGCTGGTACGCGGTCAAACTCGGTGCCACCATCGGTGATTGTACGTGTCAGAAGATCCAACCGCCCTGTCGAGCTTTTGGCATTTGCCACCGCGCTGGTATCGGCGGGCAGGGCCAGTGATTCCATCAGCGGCACCAGATAGACGCAGCCTTTTTCCAGCACTGCGCCGTCGGTAATGTCGATGCGGTGCATCTCAAACTCGGCCAAACGATCTGCGACCGTGCGTCCTTCGCCCGACAGGAATGAGGCGCGGACCCGGTAAGCAACTGTACCTAAACGTAAATCAAGGCTAGCGGGTTGGATTTGTGCCGGGATAACCTCGGGGCTTGCGGTGATCTCTCTGCGGCCGATCATTGCCTCGATCTGTTGGTTTGGGCATACACCTGTCATTCCGATCCCCTCTGTTGCCAGAGCGGGATCTGGCCTGTCTGCCATAAACGTCGGTGTGATTTGGTCGGGCTAGCAGGACTCGAACCTGCGACCTTCCGTCCCCCAGACGGACGCGCTACCAGGCTGCGCCATAGCCCGACGTTGAGGTGTTCATAAAGACTTTCCCGGCAGGGGCAAGAGGAAATCATCGCCTTTTTTCTTATCCTGCCGACCGGTTCTCAATTCGGTTGATGACAGCGCGCAAGTCCTTGGCGATAGGCGCGATCCGACGCAGGAGGTCGTCGTCAAAATCGGTCCGTTCCCACGCTTGTGTGGCGATTCCGCCTATCAAGGGGGCTTCATCCAGATACTCGGGCGCGGGCTGAGGTGGCTCTGCTTTTGATTGCTGGGGGGGCGTCTCAGCTTGAGGGGCTTGTTCAGCCGGCGCAGTCGTCTTGGCCATCGGGGTCGGTTCGCCCAGGTCCAGATCGATCTGATCGCTGGGCGTGGCAGGCTTGGCGGAAAAGGGCACGACAACAGTGTCGTCTGCCGGGGCGCTTTCAGGCGCAGCGGGCTCATCCAGGCTGGGCGACAGCGAGGACACATAGGCCACGCCTTGTTCGCGCAGGATACGCTGGACACCTTTGATGGTGATCCCGTCCTCGTGCAGCAGTTTCTTGATACCGCCCAAAAGGCGCATATCGTTTGGCCGGTAATACCTGCGGCCACCCGCGCGTTTGACGGGTTTTACCTGGCTGAAACGGCTTTCCCAGAAGCGCAGGACATGAGCTTGAACGCCCAACCAGTCCGCAACTTCACTAATTGTGCGAAAGGCGTCGGGGGACTTGCTCATGACCGTTTCGTCCCGAATTTACTTGCGATTCCCTGCGGCGACGCGATCCTTCATCAGGTGCGACGGGCGGAACGTCAGGACACGGCGAGGCTGAATTGGCACCTCTTCGCCGGTTTTTGGATTACGGCCGATGCGGGCGGTTTTGTCCCGAACACTGAACGTGCCAAACGATGAAATCTTGACCTGTTCACCTTGGACCAGTGCGTCCGACATGTGGTTTAAGACGCTTTCGACAAGCTGCGCACTTTCATTACGTGAAAGGCCAACCTCGCGGAAAACAGCCTCGCTCAGATCCATTCGCGTCAGTGTTTTATCGCCCATACCATTTCCCCTGTTGATATAAGAGAATATGGTGATGGCAAATTCGCTGTCAATATCAATGAATTGCACGAGGCTGTGTAAGCCGTTTTGCGCCGGTTACCAGCGCAGAACCACCGCGCCCCAGGCCAAGCCGCCACCGATAGCCTCGGTCACGATCAGATCGCCGGTCTTGATCTGGCCCCGTTGTTTGCCCACGGACAGGGCCAGGGGAATCGATGCGGCAGACGTGTTGCCGTGATCTTGGACCGTTACGACGACGTTATCCATCGGCAGGCCCATTTTTTTAGCAGTGCCCTGAATGATGCGGATGTTGGCCTGATGTGGCACGATCCAATCGACGTCCGCGTTGGTCAGACCGGCACGCCCCAGAGCGGTTTCAGCGGTCTTCGCCAGCTTTTCGACCGCGTGGCGGAACACCTGATTGCCCTGCATTCTTAGATGCCCAGTCGATTGGGTCGACACACCGCCGTCGACATAGAGCAAATCCTTGTAGCGTCCGTCAGAATTCAGGTCGGTCGAAAGAATGCCGCGATCCTGCGCGGTTCCTTCGCTGTCCTGCAGCTCAAGAATCAACGCGCCGGCACCGTCGCCAAACAGCACACAGGTGGATCGATCTGTCCAATCCATGATGCGCGAAAACGTCTCGGCGCCGATGACCAGCACACGTTTGGCCTGACCGGACACAATCAAAGCGTTGGCGTTGCTGAGGGCAAAGACAAAGCCTGCACAGACGGCTTGCACGTCAAACGCGAATCCATGGGTCATGCCCAGGCGCGCCTGCACCATCGTCGCGGCAGAAGGGAAAGTCAGGTCAGCCGTTGATGTCGCCAGAATGATGGCGTCGATATCCTCGGCCTTCAGGCCAGCATCGGCCAGGGCGGCCAAGGCAGCGTTGGTCGCCAGATCGGACGTGGTTTCGCCATCAGCAGCAAAGTGGCGGCGTTCGATTCCCGAGCGAGCTTTGATCCACTCGTCCGACGTATCTAGCGTCTTTTCAAATTCAGAGTTCGGAACGATGCGCTCTGGCAAATAGTGTCCGACACCTACAACAACTGAACGGCCTGCCATTTGGGGGTACTGCCTTTATTGTTATTCGCCCGCCTTTGGCGGTACGTGCGCGGCATCTTGTGCAAGCTGGGCTGTCGATGCAACCCGTGCCGCCAATTTTTCGGCAAAACCCGACTCGGCCAGGGTAAAGGCCAGTTTGATCGCCGCTGAAACTCCGGTGGCATCTGCGCCACCATGTGATTTGACCACGGTTCCGTTGAGGCCAAGGAAGACACCGCCATTCACGCGGCGTGGGTCGATGCGTTTCTTCAACCGTTGCAGCGAGGTGATGGCCAAAATCGATGCGAGCCGGGACAGGGGGGAATATTTGAAGGCCTCGCGCAACAGATCACCGATCAGGCTGGCCGTGCCTTCGCCGGTTTTGATCGCGACGTTTCCGGTAAAGCCATCGGTAACAATGACATCCGCCTTGTCGCCGGGAATGTCGCTGCCTTCCACGAAGCCTACGAAGTCAAAATTCGCCTGCTCTGCGAATTCCGTGATCATCGCGTGGGCTTCTTTCAGTTCGGCCCGACCTTTGTGTTCTTCGGTGCCGACATTCAGCAAACCGATCCGGGGCCGATCCAGCGCCATGCCGTTGCGGGCATAAGACGCCCCCATCAGCGCATATTGCAGCAGATCTTTGGCGTCGGCCCGCACATCGGCGCCGACATCCAGCATTACGTTGAACCCTTGCGGGTTGCGCGACGGCCACAGAATCGCAATTGCCGGGCGGTTCACACCTGGCAATTTGCGCAAACGCATCATCGACAGTGCCATTAGCGCGCCGGTATTGCCGCAGGAAACTGCGCCGTGGGCTTCGCCTTTGCGCACTGATTCCAGTGTCGACCACATTGACGTCTGCTTGCCGCTGCGGACGACCTGACTGGGCTTGTCCTCCATCGTGACTACGTCAGGGCAATCACGAAAAACGACGCGTCCCTGCAGGACACGCCGTTTGGCGACAAGTTTGCGCAGCTTTTGCTCGGGCCCGTGCAGAACGAAGGCGATATCGGGGTTCTTATTTGCCGATTTGGCAATGCCCGCAACAACAGTCGCGGGCCCCGAATCTCCGCCCATAGCGTCAACCGAGATGGTAATCCGTCCGGTTTGCGTGGGCTGTTCCGTCATGCCTTGGCCTACGAGTTATGAGGCTTAGGCCGCGTCTTCGTCCAGGTCGATTTCGTCGGCCTGAGCGACGACTTCACGGTCATCATAATGGCCGCAGGACGCGCAGACGTGGTGCGGGCGCTTCAGTTCGCCACAGTTTGCGCATTCGTTCGGGTTTGCAGCAACCAGAGCGTCATGTGCGCGGCGATTGTTGCGGCGCGACTTGGAAACTTTGTTCTGTTGGACAGCCATGGTCTCAACCTTTGTCTATTAAGGGTCAGCAGATTCGCTGCTGGCCGGGTTTCATTCTTCGTTTTTCTAGTGGTTTGACGCGCGTTTAGGGGACGGGCCCCGCAATGTCCAACCCAAATTCCGTTGAGCGCGCGAAAATACTGCGATTCTCGGCATGTTCAAGCGATTTTTCTGGAGGCCTGCTATGACAGGAAAACAGACCTATGTCACTCGTCTTTTTTCAAAGCATCGCGCAAATTCGCCAGTCCGGCAAAGGGCTTTGCGTCTTCGTCCGTCATCGCCTGTTTGCCCGGCTCAGTATAGCCGGCCTGTTCCAATTCTGCGCCGTCCTTCCGTGGGTATTGGGGCAGGGCAAGCGACAGCGCCTCAATCATCACCGATGCGGGGTCGATTTCCGCGCCCAGCGCTTCGGTCTCATCGCCTTCGGGGATTTCGAATTCAGGCTCGTCGGGGTTTTGCCAGTCTTTCAGATAGACCCGTGATACAGGAATATCGATGCGCGTGGTTACGGGTTCAAGCGTCACGACACAGGGTTGAATCACCGTCGCCCCCAGTTTTCCGGCAAGAATCCAATCGCGTTTACCTTGTGCCCTTACGTCACCCACAAAGCTGAGCTTGCGCAGGCCCAACAATCCCAGTTCGGTTTTGATCGCGTCCAGGCCCTTGCTATCGGGGCGCAGATCAAACGGCGTGGGCGCGTTTTGGGGCAGGTCGGCCACCCGCAGAGATGTATTAGTCGTCATTCGTGACCCTTTCGTGTGTTGAACCGGGGCTGCGGTTTATGTAATCGGATAGGGTCCGCAAGGTCCCAAGGCAAGAGGATGTAAATGTTGAAGGTTGTGAACAGGTTGAAACCGGCGTCCAAAAGGCTTGTCTTTGCGGCCTGTTTGGTTGCGGCTGGCGCTTGCACGCCAATCTTCAAGAATCACGGATACGTCCCGCCGGCTGACCAACTGGCTGAGATCAAAGTGGGCGTCGATACCCGCGACAGCGTTGTTGAAACAATCGGAGCGCCCACCTCTGCCGGGCTGGTGAAGGATTCGGGTTTTTACTATGTCCGCTCTCGCGTGCGCCACTACGGTCCGAAGCGCCCCGAAGTGGTGTCGCGCGAACTGGTTGCGATCAGCTTTGACCAGCGTGGTGTTGTGCGGAACATAGAACGTTTTGGTCTTGAGGATGGATATGTGGTGGTACTGGACCGCCGCGTGACCGAATCCAGCGTTCAGAACCGTGGCTTCCTGCGCCAGCTGCTGGGCAATATCGGCAACTTCAACCCTGCGAACATTCCGGGCGCGAATTAAGTCTGCACTGCCTCTTGCGACGGTCACAGGACAGTCACATGTTCTGTGGTAGAACCGTTGCAACATGAAGCAGGTCAGCAACCGCGGAGGATGCGACCATGGCATTATTGCTGGGCAAGGGCAGATACCGGGCTCGTTTGGCGCAGTCCCCTCAGGATGTGGCGGCGGCGCAGAAACTGCGAACTCTGGCATTCGGGACGGATCAGATTGACCGGGATGAATTTGATCCGGTCTGCGCGCATATCCTTGTTGAAGATTCGCGCTCCGATGGACGGCTGGTGTGTTGTTTCAGAATGCTGACAATGGAGCACGGGGCCGAGGTTGACAGCAGTTATTCTGCCCAGTTCTATGATCTGTCTGCACTCAAAGGGTTCGACGGCCGCATGGTCGAAATGGGCCGTTTCTGCATTCACCCGGAATGGACAGACCCTGATATCCTGCGGGTCGCCTGGGGGGCGATGACCAATTACGTGGACGAGAACAACGTCAAGATGTTGTTCGGCTGTTCATCCTTTGCAGGAACCGAAACGGTCGAGTATCTGGACGCTTTTGCCATGTTGAAGCAACGGCATTTGGCGCCAAAGCGTTGGTTGCCGCGGGTCAAGGCCCCCGATGTATTCAAGTTTGCTTCTCGCTTGCGGCGCAGGCCTGACGTTAAAAAGGCGATGTCGCGGATGCCTCCATTGTTGCGCACCTATCTGATGATGGGCGGCTGGGTCAGTGACCATGCGGTGGTGGATCGGCATATGAATACGCTGCATGTATTCACCGGGCTTGAGATCGGAGCGATCCCCCCGGCCCGTAAACGGTTGCTGCGCGCAGTGGTCCGCTAGATTGAGTATTTTCGAAAAGGTGAAACAGGGACGTTGACGCCTTGTGCCCACCGGTTTAGCTGGCGGCATGGCGAGAATTCCTTTGTTGCAGATGTCCGGCATATCCCTGACTTTCGGGGGCGATCCGGTGTTTTCGGGGCTGGACCTGGTGGTTCAGCCGGGCGACAGCGTGGCCTTGGTTGGGAGAAACGGGTCGGGAAAGTCGACCCTGATGAAAGTCATGGCAGGTCTGGTCGAGCCTGATCAGGGTGACATCGTGGTGCCGCCCGGAAAATCTGTTGGCTACATGGAGCAGGACCCCGGCATGGAAGGGTTCGCGACATTGGGCGATTACGCGTCCAGCGGATTGGAACCGGGTGAGCTGTACAAGGTCGAACGCGCGGGCGAGGGGCTGAAGTTCGATCCCTCCCGCCCGGTTGAAACCGCTTCGGGTGGCGAGCGTCGCAGGGCCGCATTGGCCAAGCTGATGGCCGAAGCGCCGGACCTGATGCTGCTGGACGAGCCGACGAACCATCTGGATATCGAAGCGATTGCCTGGCTGGAACGCGAATTGGGATCGACCCGAGCAGCCTTCGTTCTGATTTCGCACGACCGGGCGTTCTTGCGCGCTTTGACCCGCGCGACGCTATGGATCGACCGGGGAATGGTACGGCGGCAGGAGCAAGGGTTTGAGGCTTTTGAAACCTGGCGCGACAAAATTTGGGAAGAAGAGGATCAACAGCGTCACAAGCTGAATCGTCTGATCAAATCTGAAGCCAAATGGGCGGTCGAAGGTATCAGTGCACGGCGCAAGCGAAATCAAGGCCGGGTGCGTGCTTTGCAGGCCTTGCGCGCTGAAAAGGCCGCGCAGATCAAACGTCAGGGATCAGCGGCAATGTCGCTGGAAGGCGGGCCAAAGTCTGGGCGAAAAGTGATTGAAGCCAAGGGGTTGTCCAAGTCTTTTGGCGCGCAGCAGATCGTTCGGAACTTTGATCTGTTGGCGCAGCGTGGGGATCGCGTTGCCTTTGTCGGACCGAATGGTGTGGGAAAGACAACCCTGCTCAAAATGTTGCTGGGACAGGAACAGCCCGACGAAGGAACGGTGACGCTGGGCACCAATCTTGAGATCGCGGTTTTCGACCAGGCTCGCGCTCAGCTGGATCCCGAAATGACCCTGTGGGATAGCCTGACTGGCGATCCCGAAATGCGGGTTTCCGGCAAAGCGGATCAGGTGATGGTCGGTGGCCAGCCAAAGCACGTGGTCGGATATCTCAAGGAATTCCTGTTTGATGATGCGCAGGCAAGAGCGGCCGTTAAGTCATTGTCAGGTGGCGAAAAAGCGCGTTTGCTGTTGGCGAAACTGATGGCCAAGTCCTCGAACCTTTTAGTGCTGGACGAACCGACCAACGATCTGGACGTTGAAACGCTGGACCTGTTGCAGGAACTGCTCGACGACTATGACGGCACCGTCCTGCTGGTCAGCCACGATCGGGATTTTCTGGACCGCGTTGCCACCACAACGATTGCGATGGAGGGCAATGGCCGCGCGACCGTCTACGCGGGCGGATGGTCGGACTACATCGCGCAACGGGGTGACGTTGCCGAAAAGAAAGCTGAAAAAGCAAAGACTTCGAAGTCAAAGCAAAAGCAAGAAGCGCAGCCGAAATCCGGGCTATCTTTCTCGGAAAAGCATCGGCTTGAGAAGTTGCCTGCCGAGATTGCCCGCCTGGAAGCCGAAATCGGCAAGCTGGAAGAGCTTATGTCAGATCCTGAGCTGTTCACCCGTGAACCAGTCAAGTTCCAGAAGGCGACCGATGCGCTGGTCGAACGACAAGAGAAACTGGCCGCCGCCGAAGAAGAGTGGCTGGTGCTTGAGGAAAAGGCCGAAGGCGCCTAGCGGCGCGTCAACGGTCGGGCAGGGTTGCCGACAACCGTTTCCCCGTCCGCGACGTCTTTGGTTAAAACGCTGCCTGCGCCAATAATGGCGTTGTCGCCGATGGTGACACCGGGCATCACGATGGCACCTCCGCCAACCCAGACGTTTCGACCAATGGTCACCGGTATCCCGATTTCCAAACCTTGTGCGCGTTCTGCCGGGTCTTTGGCGTGCTGAGCACAGTAGATCTGGGCATGCGGACCGAACATCGAGTCATCACCGATCTGAACCTGTGCGGTGTCCAAAATTACGCAGCCCGCGTTGAAATAGACACGCGCGCCGAGGTGGATGTTAAGCCCGTAGGCGCAATGAAACGGAGCCTCAAGTAAGCAATCCGGCCCGACGCGAGCGAACAACGCCTGCAACTCGGGTGCCATGGCACCACGGGCGTCAGGCGGGCAGGTGTTATGTGCGTGGACTGCGTGCCGGGCGCGGGTGCGCAGCGCCTCAAGTTCCGGGTCCAGGCAGTTATACCACTGCCCGGACTGCATCTTTTCCCGCTCTGTCATGGGACAGGCTTAACGCATACGAAGGGCTCCGTCGATGCGGATGACTTCCCCGTTCAAGTAGCCCATCTCGACGATGAAACCGGCCAACCGCCCGTATTCTTTTGGATCACCCAGACGTGCAGGGTTTGGGACATCTGCCGCCAGTTGTTGTTGAACCTCTTCGGGCAGACCGGCCAGCATCGGTGTCATGAAAATCCCCGGAGCGATGGTCATCACGCGCACTCCAGTCGAGGCCAGATCGCGCGCCATTGGCAGCGTCATCCCCACGACACCGCCTTTCGAGGCTGCATAGGCCGCTTGTCCTTTTTGTCCGTCGAAGGCTGCGATTGAGGCCGTGTTGATGATTAATCCACGCGCGCCGTCCGGTTCGGGTTCGTTCTTAGCCATTTCAGCTGCGGCCAGGCGCGAGACATTGAACGTACCCACCAGATTGATGTCGATTGTGCGCTGAAACGCGTCCAAAGGGTGGGGGCCATCCTTGCCGACTGTCTTGATCCCATAGGCGATCCCGGCGCAGTTCACCGCAGCCGTAATGCGGCCCATCTTGCCCTTAGCGTGCTCGATGGCCGCCGCAACCGATTCTTCATCGGTTACATCTGTTTGTACGAAATGCCCGCCGATGTCCTCGGCGACCTTGGGGCCACGCTCGGCGTCGCGATCCAGGATCGTGACCTGCGCGCCTTGTTCGGCGAAGTACCGAGCCGTCGCCTCACCCAACCCCGACGCCCCGCCGGTGATAATTGTGGCTGAATTTGAAAGTTGCATTAGGCGACCTCTCAAGATTTTGACATTTTCCCGCCTCATTTAACTTTGCGGCTTGGGTAGATGTTGTATATTCACGACAAGAGATCGTCACAACTAGTGCCGTGATCATTGTAACGAGTTGTGGCGAGCCTTCATTAACGCATCTTTAGCGGGAACTTACCTGCGCTTCATTTGCGGCTCCCACAGTGTAACCGAAGACCCTGACGCACCTGGGTATTAAGGCGCAAGGAGCTAAGTGATGCGAATTAAACTGAAATCCACTGTTTCGGCATTGGTGGCCTCTCCATTCGTAGGAGCTATGATAGTAACCACTGCGTATGCTGCGACGGATGTGTGCAATGCGAGAACTGCGCGGATAGCAGCCAACGCCGGCGACTATCAGACGCTTTGTGATTGTACGCACGTGACACCCAGTTTTTTGAAGCGGCTACAAACACGGTCAGATTTCGAATCAACACTAGCTTACACTGGCGAACAATGCCCGGGTTTGGCCGTATTGTTGACGGATTTGGAGACAGCTTCAGTCCGCGGAAATTCGGCACGAGGTGGCGAAGATCGGGACAGCGATCAAATTGCACAAGCTGACCCAAGCCCGCGCGGTGAGTCTGGTTCTGGCGATACCAGCAGTGGTTCGACCGGAGGTAACAACAACGGTGGCGGAAGCAACAGCCCTGGCGGTGGCGGAAGCAACAGCCCTGGCGATGGCGGAAGCAACAGCCCTGGCGGCGGTGGAAGCGACAGCCCTGGCGGCGGTGGCGAAAGCAACAGCCCAGGTGGCGGCAACGATGGCGGCGGCAATGATGGCGGCGGCAACGATGGTGGCGGCAACGATGGCGGCGGCAACGATGGCGGCGGCAATGATGGCGGCGGCAATGATGGCGGCGGCAACGATGGCGGCGGCAATGATGGCGGCGGCAACGATGGTGGCGGCAACGATGGCGGCGGCAATGATGGCGGCGGCAACGATGGCGGCGGCAATGATGGCGGCGGCAACGATGGTGGCGGCAATGATGGCGGTGGCAAGGGCGGCGACGGTAAAGGTGGCGGCAAAGGCGGCGACGGTAAAGGTGGCGGCAAAGGCGGCGACGGTAAAGGTGGCGGCAAAGGCGGTGACGGTAAAGGTGGCGGCAAGGGCGGCGACGGTAAAGGTGGCGGCAAGGGCGGCGACGGTAAAGGTGGCGGCAAAGGCGGTGACGGTAAAGGTGGCGGCAAGGGCGGCGACGGTAAAGGTGGCGG